>CAKUWM010000372.1 GCA_934699305.1 uncultured Saprospiraceae bacterium
ATTATGATGAGTCATTGATGCTACAGGCATATACCAGTAAGACAAAATTTTCTGTCTATGGTGTTGCCAGTAATACTGGAACTACCGGATTGAATTTTGACGATATGAATAAATATGGAGGCGGTGGCGGGATGTCGTCTTTTTATGGTGGGGATGGTATGATGTTTATTTCATATACTGTTGATGATGATGATTTTAGTTGGGATGGTAGATATAACGGCGAAGGCCTGCCCAAATCTATTAGTGGCGGGGCATCATTTTCTACAAAACTTGCCAAGGATAAGGTGAAAATTTCAGGTGGTTACGGATATTCTGACTTAAAATTGAATAAGGAAACCAGTGACATTTCTACTAATTTTTTACAAGATAAAAGTTATGCTCAGACAAGTACTGAAAAATCGACTAATAAGGTATTGACTAACTCCGGAAAATTGAAATTTGAGTTTGACATCGATTCTTTTACCAATTTGAAAGTAAATACTTCAGCAAGTGTGAAGAATAATGAGAATTTTAAGGATGTACATACCAGGCAAGTTGGTCTTGATAGCGCACTAATTACCACGGTTGATAGAACATTGGCCAATAATAAGGAGACAACATCTTTCAATGGTGAAGTAGCCTTATCCAGAAAGTTTCGCAAGAAAGGTAGATTTTTAGGGCTTAACGGGAGTCTGAATTATTCTGAAGGCAATGGAACTTCAGGTTTGTTGAGTGAAAACAAATTTTATGCACAACAAATATTTCAAGATTTGAATCAACTAAAGACATTAAACAATACAAATCTCTCTTATAATGGCAGCATGACTTATTCTGAGCCTATTAGTGACAAGTGGAGTGCCCAAGGTAATATTTATTCTAGACAAACAGGTAACCTATCCTCCAGGATAACGAATGAATTGAATGATGAGACACAGCAATATGACCGATATATTGATACTCTCAGTAATGACTTTAATTATGTGGTCTCTACCAATGGTGGTGGTTTAGCTTTAAACTTTAAATCTGAAAAGTACAATTTTAGATTAGGAACTAATGCCGATTATGCGACGACTTTACGAGAAAATAAGATAGATACAACCAAGACATACAATTATACTTTTAGATGGCTTCCTTCAGCCAACTTTAACTATAAATTTAATCGAACATCTAGCCTTCGCCTCAGATATTCCGGATCGACAAGACAGCCTACAATTGATCAGATTCAGCCGGTTAGAGATAATTCGGATCCGACCGTTTTAGTTAAAGGGAACCCTGATTTATTACAATCCTATAGTCAAAACATGAACATTTCTTATAACATGTGGAAAGCGTTATCGGATTTTAGTATGTGGTCGTCTGCTAATTTTTCCAATACTTTTAATGAAATAGTAACCAATACATATATTGATGAATCACGAAGGTCAATAACCACATATACTAATGTCAATGGAGGCTTTAATTCTAATGTGTATGTTAGCTTTGATATGCGATTTAGTAAATACTTACGAGGAGGTGTGGGTGTGAGCGGAAATGGTAGCAAGCGGGTTTCATTTGTCAATAATGTTAAAACCGATGTCATGAATTATTCTTTTTCACCAAGTTTTGATTTCAATGTATCGATAGAAGAAAAATTGGATTTTGATATTTCTTATTATCCAAACTTTAATCGTTCTTTCGGTAATTTGGTCGCTGATGCAGGCAATTATTTTTCACAAGGTATTAGGTCTTCATTAAGATATAAAATATCAAAAATGTTTGAATTTAGAACTGATTTAAACTGGGATAATCAGAGTGCTGAAAGCGCTTTTTCACAAAAGTTCAATCAAGCGATATGGAATGCCAGCTTAGAATGGACTATTGATAAAAATAAAAACTTAGTGTGTCAGTTAATGGTTAAGGATATTTTGAACCAAAATACAGGTTATCGTCGTAATGTGAACATATATTCCACCCAAGAGAGTAGATACAACACGATCAAAAGGTATGGGTTTATAAGCCTAATTTATAATATAAAAAGTAACTCAGGGTCAAAATGAAAAATCGAGGTATCTGTTTATTCTTACTACTTGTATTCTTCTTTCATAGCATTGGTGTTAGTCAGAACACTAGAATTGTCTCTTGTGGGACCATAAAATATGAAAAGAAAGTAAGTGTAAAAAAGAAATTGTTGGCTTCGCAAGATGACGATGATGACAGCTTTTGGATGGAAGAAATGATTAAAAAAGCCCCAAATTATTCAACAGAGCAATTTGTTATGCAATTTAATCCGGTAGAAAGCTACTATTATTATAATAAAGAAGCAAGTAAAGAATCATATAGAATGTGGGGCGATGGTGATGTCGCAACTAAGAATATAGTCTATAAAAATATGAAAACAATGGAATCTAAGTCGCTAAAGCAGTTTTATGAAAATGATTTTTTACTGATAGATAGTGTGAAACAGTTTCGTTGGAAGTTGACCAGAGAGTTTCGAGATATTGCCGGATTTGAATGTAGAAAAGCGATAGCTATTTTTAATGATTCATTGTATGTGATAGCTTATTATACGGATGATATAACCTGTAATTCCGGTCCTGAGAGTTTTGGTGGATTGCCGGGGATGGTGTTGGGTGTTGTCATGCCACGACTTTATACAACTTGGTTTGCCACATCCGTTGAGACAGTCTGTGATGAAAATTCGATAATTAACAAACCAATGAAGGGCAAAAAAAGTACAGAAGCTGCCTTGATAGAGAAAATTAGTGAGAAGTGGGGGAGATACAAGAAGTGGTATCAGTCTATGGTGTGGAATATAGTAATATAATTAATATAAAAATTGATGAGACAACATTAGTCTTTATCTGTAAGGTAAAACTTGAGCTTGTAGAATGAATGTAAAATTAGAATTGACTGATTTTAATAATCAAATAAATTATTATGATAAAGAAAAGTTAACCTTGAGTAAAGATTAGATTTTCTTAAGCGCAAATAAGAAAAAGTCCTGATAATAATTGTTTTATACATTTGATTGTATTATCT
>CAKUWM010000373.1 GCA_934699305.1 uncultured Saprospiraceae bacterium
TCATAATTAGAGAGGACTTACCTGAGGTCGCATCGACAGAAAGTAAATCCAAGTGATTTTGATGACGATTCATTTTAAAGACACAAAGTTTATTGGGGTCTTGAGTCCACTTGATTCGGGGATAATAAACTTCTTTATCCGGTATTTGGTCGAGTGAAACAACCTTTTGATTGTCCAAATTGTAAATTTTAACTTCGAGTGTAGAGTTGTCTTCCCCAACCTTAGGATATTTGAATGAATAAGGAATGGGATATACATCATCCCGATAATATTCCATGGTATATTCTTTGACATTTGATTCGTCAAATCGAAGAAAGGCAATTTTCTTACTATCACCCGACCATTCAAAGGCTCTTGTAAAACTAAACTCCTCTTCATACACCCAGTCACACATACCATTGATGATGTAATTCCACTTTCCATCGTGCGTGATTTGAGTAGCCTTATTGGTAGAAATGTCCGTGTAATAAAGATTATTTTCATACGTAAAGGCAACCTTCATGCCATCCGGACTAAGGGTCGGATTGCTTATTTTCTTTCCATCAAATATGGATATACCTTTACCGGTTTTTTTATCGAATAAATAAGTCATTCCTTTGGAGCTATGTCTGAAGATCCCATCAGATTGAGTATAAATGAGCAACTTGGTCTCATCTTCTGAAAAAGAATATTCTTCAATGCCAATTGATGCATCCTTAGTCAATGCCTCTAATTCATTTGAACTAATGTAAGTTCCCATGACTTTCCCATCGCCGACATTGAAAATTTCAAGAGAATTCCCCTTATTGATAATGTAAGATTTACCATCCTTCATATAAGCAAAACCGGGAAGGCTTTTGGTGCGAAATGTGCCTTTCCTGAAAATATCATTGAGGTCAAATGTTTTCTGTCCTTGACCAATAGAACTAATAGAATAGCTTAGGAATAAAAAAAATAAAATAAAATGTTTCACGACAAATCAGATTTATTAACAAAGTTAAAAGTAACAATTTTTTATAATAACATTTATGAAATTGTTCATCAAGTAAAATCCCTCCTTGTCAAGTTTATCTTGTTAATGGCGAAGCCACACTATATTAAAGACAGTAACTGTAGAATTGTTGACAACTTAAACCTATATTCATAGGCAATATAAAATAAAGAAATAAAAGTATTGAATAGCCAAGAAATATCGGATTAATGTCTCATATTTGTTCACAATAACCCCACAAGGATTATGACTTATTTTAACAAATTGTTGAAACGTTTTCTGATATGGCGTATCAGGAATGTGCCTGAACGGCAATTTGTATTACTAATTAGTATATTGATTGGCCTTGTAAGTGGGTTGGGTGCAGTATTAATAAAGAATGTCACTTATGAAATAAAGGCATTTATTCAGCAAGAATTTATTCAAGGCTATTTTACCGTATTATATTTTGTCTTTCCTGCCATCGGTCTTACATTGACCTATATAGCATCCAAACTTATTTTAGGTCAACTCACAGGTCAAGGCATCTCAGATACCTTATACGCCATCTCGAAAAAAAACGGAAAGATGGGCCTTCGGGGCACCTATTCACCGCTCATTGCTGCACCATTGACTGTAGGCTTTGGAGGTTCAGTAGGTCTTGAGGGAGCAACCGTATTTATGGGCTCATCAACAGGATCCAATCTGGCACGGCTTTTTCACCTGAATCAGAAGTCGGTGAATTTGATGATTGGATGCGCTGCAGCAGGTGCTTTGGCTTCCGTATTTCACGCGCCGATAGGAGCAATTATATTTGCTATTGAAATATTTTCACTCGACCTTACGATAGCAAGCATAGTTCCGATGTTATTGGCCTCTTCGATAGGAGCACTAACTTCTATCTGGATTTATGGAGATGATACTATATTTAAGTTTGTTGTGCAAGACAAGTTTCTTCCAAAAGATATCCCATTTTATATTATTTTAGGGATTATAGGTGCATTATCTTCCTTATATTTTATTACAATGTACAAATGGATGGGTAGAATTTTTGCCAAAGTTGAAAAACAGTGGTATAAGTTATTACTTGGTTCAATAGTATTAGGAACTTTGATATACTGGTTTCCATCTTTATATGGGCAAGGATATTCAACGATTACTCCATTACTGATAGGAAAGCATCATGTAGTCATGGGCAATAACAGTTGGTATGGCTCGAAAGATATGTTATTGGTGGCAGGCTTGATGTTTTCCATTGTGTTTTTAAAGGTCATTGCCACATCAGCGACAATAGGTGCGGTCAGAGTTGGAGGTATATTTAGCCCATCTCTCATGTCCGGCTGTTGCATGGGTTATGGTACTGCGTTATTGATTAATTATTTTGGTGTAGGCCACGTGTCTCCAACTAATTTTGCATTGGTGGGCATGGCTACTCAGATGGCGGGGGCAATGCATGCACCATTGACGGCAATATTTATGATATCAGAGTTGACAGGAACATACGAACTTATGTTGCCACTTATGATTTGTACTGCCATTTCTTACAGCATCAATAAGCATTTCAACCAATACAATGTATATCAAGAAAAATTGGCTCAACAAAAGGCATTAATTACGCATGACAAAGATAAAGCAATCCTTATCATGCTTACATTGGATAAAGTAATTGAAACCAACTTTATTCCTATTACAACTAATATGACTCTCAGAGAAATGTTGTTTTCGGCGGTAGAACAATCTACGCGGAATATCTATCCTGTATTGGATGAAAACAAACAGTTTTTAGGTGTTGTGACACTTGATGATATACGTACCATCATGTTTGACCATTCACAATATGACAGTGTTTATGTTTCAGAGTTGATGCATAGTGCTCCTGCCATCATTGAATCCACTGACACAATGGAAGAAGTGATGTCCAAATTTCAATCCAGTAGTGCCTGGAACTTACCTGTATGTGACCAAGGAACATATATTGGGTTTGTTTCCAAGTCCAAGGTTCTGGCAGTCTATCGACGTAAATTAATTGATCTCGCCGGAGTCT
>CAKUWM010000374.1 GCA_934699305.1 uncultured Saprospiraceae bacterium
GCCTAAGATATCAAAAAAAACCTTAAAAAGACTATCATATTTAATTAGTTTAATTGTAGTTTCAGGTTTATTACTATTTTCTTATCAACGATTTTATTTAAACAACGATGATGATACATTTGCATTTGGTACTATTGGATATATTGCACAGCAACCATTCGTGTTTTCTGAAACTATAAGTGTTCAAAGTAATTTTTATGATGGAAATTTAAGATTTCCTGTTTTTAAACAATTTATAGGAGGATGGCACAAAATAGAAAGAAAAGATAATTTTGAATCTTCATTTGGAACTTTTATAAAGGATTTTTATTCAGAAGGCGGATATACTTTTTTAATTTTATTTACAATTATATTCGTTCCTCTATTTTATAAAAAAATAATAAGAATAAAAAATAAAGGGACCAATATTAATGTTACGAGATTACTAATTATTTATTTATTCTATTTCCAGTTTATGAGCACAGGGGTTTTTTATTTCACTTTGGGAAGTAGAGCTGGAAATTACTATTTTATAATTCTATTTATTTTATATATTACTTCTTATTTTACATTAATTAAATATCGACCTAAAATTAGTAAAGAGATTGTAAATAATCAGATTATTAGGTATTAATTCATGTAATAAATTAATAATCATAAGAATAATTTAGGAGTCTTAGGTATACTATTTTCTTATTTTCTTATTGATTTAATAGATTTTCGCAAATATAGGAGAAATTTAAGATACATTCGATTTGCCCTATAATCTATTATTTAGTGTACAGATACCTTTTTTGGAAAAATTCAATTATAATATTTATTGTGAAGTAAAGGTAATTTAATTTAAAGGTAAAACATAATATTAATTTAATGATAAAAAATGATTATATTAAAGTTGGGCCATTGGTATCGGTTATTATAACTACTTATAATCGAGGACAATTGGTTTTTAATGCAATTATGTCAGTAATTTTACAAACATATAAAAATATTGAAATATTGGTTATAGATGATTGTTCGAGTGATAATACAGAGGCGATAGTTTTAGGGTTAATTAATAAATATAAAATTATAAAATATTATAGAAATAATGTTAACAAAGGAGGAAATTATTCGCGTAATAGAGGGATAGTAAATGCATGCGGAGAATTTATTTGCGGGTTAGATGATGATGATGAGTTTTTGCCAAATAGAATTGAACTGCTTTTAATGAATTATAGTGACTCATTTTCTTTTATTAGTTCAACAATGTTTTATTATACATCAACAGGAGGACTAAAAAAGACTAAATGGCATCCTATTATAAGTCTTGATAAAATATTATATTATAATTATGTAGGCAATCAAATTTTAGTTAAGCGTGAAAGAATAAATAAATTGGGAGGTTTTGATGTTAATTTAGTTAGGTATCAAGACTATGATATGTGGGTGAGATTGATAAAAGAATTTGGACCTGCTAAAATTATAAAAATACCGACTCAAATAATAAATGATACCCATTCTATTGGCATAAATGATTTAAGAGAGAAAAACCTAAGGGGGGCATTGTTTTTTTATTTTAAGCACAAGAGAATAATGAATATAAAGCAAAGAAAAGTTCAATTATTGAAAATATATGATATGCAAAATAAAAAAATATCCTTAAAAAGGATATTTACATTATGTACATATAAAAACGTGCTGTTAATAATAAAATTAATTATTAAAAATATAAAAAGATGAATATATTTTTATTGCATAATTTCCCCACACCTTATAGAAATTATTTATTCGAGGAATTAAATAAAGCATGTTTAAAGAAAGGAATATTCTTTGAAGTCCATTTTTATTCACAATTTGATAAAAGTAGACCAGACTGGAATTATAATAGCGAAGATTTAAATTATCCTCATAGATTTTGGAAAACAAATTTTAGATATAAATCAAACTTGCATCTAAATTTAGGGTTAATTAAATATATTGGTAACAAAAAACCTGATTGGATTATTATTGGAGGATTATGGTCTTCAATTAATTCTATATTATTAACATTATTTCGGAAAAGCAGATTGATTTTATGGGATGAGGTAAACAGATTTGATTTTGGAAGTGTAAATAATAGGTTTTATAGTGTAAAAAGATATTTAGCTAATAGAATATCATATTTTGCAATTCCGGGGTATGAGTCATATCTATTTTACAGCCAATATTTAAAGTTGAAAAGAATTGAAAGTAAAATTTTCCTTTCTCTTCCTAATATTATTGATGAAACTTTATTTAATAAAGATAAAATCAACAATAATTACATCAAAAAATTTAAAGAAAAATATAATATCGACGCTAACAATATTATAATTATTTGGCCTGCAAGACATATTCCCGATAAAGGAATATTAGAATTTATAAATCATATAGATTACACTGTTTTACAAAAAGGCATTATTATTCTGTTAGGTAAAGGATTATTGACCAATGAAATTGAAAGTTTAATTAATGTTAAGAAATTAAATAATAAAATTATCTTGATAGATTATTGTCAGTATAATGAAATGGTTAATCTTTATCATTTAGCTGATATATTTATTCTTCCTTCTATTTCAGATTCTAATCCTTTGTCTATTGTTGAAGCTATTCATTGTGAATTACCTATTTTAGTATCTAACAGAATAGGAAATATCTTTGAAGTTATTGAAGATGGTATAAACGGTTATATTATTGACCCATTTGATATAAGCTCAGTTAGAAGAAACCTTTCTCTTTTATTACGAGAATCTAAAGAAAGTTTAAAGAATATGGGTTTAGAATCAAAAAGAATTGCTATGAAAAACTTCTCAAGTAAAGATGTAGTATCCATATTCATTGATAGATTAATCGAATTAGAGGTATATAATGAAAAAACGGTTGGAAAACGGACTAATTTATATATCTAGATTCTATGTAAATAACAAAATGAGATGGTCCTAAAAAACCGGACACAAAAATTTTATAATTTTACGTGTCATGAA
>CAKUWM010000375.1 GCA_934699305.1 uncultured Saprospiraceae bacterium
TCATGCAAAAACAATGCCATATTATATTATATTTACCTGATTATCATGTAAATACACATAGGGTTTGTTCAACGGTTACGTGTACACGACGTGCCGACGGTAGAAGGCATGTACGTGTACACGATGTTATCTCGGGTTTGTCATTAACTATATAAATTTCGAGTAAAAGAAAACATTATCCAGTCCGAATATTAATAACTTTCTTTACAAGTAATTTTCATTATTTCCTAATAAATTGTCGATATTTGATATCGCACAACATCATTTATTGTATCCTGACCAATAAACATCAGCCAATAATATTCATCGTTAATATAATTGAAATTTGTAGTAAGATTTTTAGACATTAAATAATTATAATTTCCTGCTAGTGTATCGATTCGCGTAGGTACTCCAAAAAGTTTAAACAAATCACTTGTATCCAGCCCTCTAAAACAATACTTATGTGAAAGAATATTATCAGTAAGTTTCTTGTTATAATAATAACACTCCTTTTCATTTATTTTTTTTTGATACTTAGCCCATTTTATAGATATTTCTTTAAATAATTCCGTACAATTAGTATCTTTTGAATGGACTAAGACACCTCCTATAGCGTTATATTCTTTTGGAAAAGATTTACAACAGATAATAAACAATAATATTAAAATGGAAAACATTGCTTGCTTCATTTATTTTTATAGTTTTATTATTTTAATTGTATAAGAACTAAGAATATCATTTTGGTGTATTCGAATATAATAAAGGCCATTTGAATAGTTACTTAGATCGAAAACAATACTATTCTTAAAATCAAAAAAGGATTTTGATTCAAGTTTCTCTCCCAAGTTATTAAATATTTCAAGTTCTATTTTATCATTTTTTAAATTAATGAAATTTTGTTCAATGAATACAATGTTTTTAGTTGGATTCGGATAAACATTAAAAGCCAAATTATTTTCGTCTATTCCAAACGATGATAGGAGGTTACAACCTGTTAATATCAATTCCATTCTACCTTGGCATCCAACAGTATTGTTCCCCAACAAAGATAAATGATTCCCACCACTTATATCATCAGTGCTGAGAATCCTTCTATAACCAATAGGACTTGGTCGTACCATAACATTGGAAATATTTGATGTATGCAACAATAAATGTGCATGGCCTAATTCATGTAAAGCCGTACTTTCAATGTCGCCCTTTAATTTCCCTAAGTTTGGATTATCCCAATTAAGGTCAGGCATGTCTGTTCCAGTGTGCCAATCCATGTTTGAATTAAATGCCAGTTTAAACCTACCAGGAGAATTAATTCCTGTTCCAGAACAAGTAACAATAGAAAGCATTTGAGTTGCTCCTGATGTACCTACTGGTAAACTCTCCATTATTACTACACATATACCATTATCTTCTGATGGAGCATTAATGTCATCTACCTTAAAATTAACTTTCGTAGTACATCTCCAAGTACTTAATGCTCTTTTAAAGGCATCAACTGCTCCTGGTTTGGAAGAAAAATTTTGATCAAATCTCCATGTATAGCCACCAGCATCATCTAAATCCTGCAGAATGTATTTAATACTTTCCTTACATCCATCTTCATTCGTTATATGTGTATTTCTTGCAGAAAAAGGGATATACAACTCTTCATCACTTGTAACGTAACAACCACAATTGAATATTCCGTCTCTACATACCCTTATTTCATCAGTTGATGAAACACCATCATTTATTTCGGATCCTGAGTATAATTCATCGCTATTATCTTTGTATCCTACTGAAGGAACTTTAACCCTGATTTTAGTATTTGTGTATTCTAGATAATCACCTTCTAATGGAGAAATCCAACCATTATTGATTGTTCTGAATTTAACCCGATGACCTTCTGGTTTTGTACAGTTTCCGAATATCACGTCGTCATCCAAAAAATTCTCACCGGTTATTTCGACTATTCCAGTAATGTTGTTTTCAGAATTTAAACCCACTCCGGCAGCGGCTAAAGATGTTATAGAAGTAATTTCCATCCCACAATTTACTCCCACTTCTAATTTTTCACATCCAAAATTCCTGATGACATTAGTCCCTTCTACGCTGTATTTGTCATTTTCTATGGTTAGTTCATCCCACTCTAAAGGACTATTGCCATCCCAACCAGTGATTTCAAGAGTAAACCGTGCTACATATTTGTATCCTGTATCGATCTGCTGAAGGGAAGCGGCATTGATAGTCGTTCCTAAGAGGTTGATTTTTATTTTATCACTCGCTTCATCTGTAAGGGTAAGTGTATATTTGGAATTAAAGGCGGCGCTTTTGACAGCCGATATTTTCCCATTGGCTACAACATTGCTTCCGAACATAGCTGTATTGTAATAGGTTTCAAGATTAGCATTGTATAATCGGAATGATCCAGCGGTGACTTTGATAAATAAATCCAACTGAATATTGATTACTCGTTCACCTGTGGCCGTTGTATTTGAAAAAGTATTTCCTACAGGACGCAGGTTATAGACGATACATGTATCCCCTGGAGAGTTACGTTCTGATAACTTTACTTCTGGACTGGAATATTCGGCATATTCAGGAATACCAATCTTCTGATAAAAATGTTCTATATCACGATAGCTTTCTAAAGTTGAATAAATGGTTCTCCTGATATCTTTGCTAAATGAATAAATGCCCTGCACACCGGAATAAATCTCATATGCATTACTGCGTTTCAATTCACTGTACATGCTTTTTGATGCAGGTCTAAGGAAGAAAAAACTGTGTTGGTTTAAAGTCAATTCAGGCATATGTGTCCATGTTTCAGTAACATCATCCATCGTTCCACCTGATGTGATCACTACAACAAACTCACCTTGTATAACATCGCCTTTGACAGTCCGGATAACTTCTATTTGATTCTTGGTATAGATGTGATTGTCGTGTCGAAATGCCACTTTATTGACGACTTTTCCTTCTATGATCAAGG
>CAKUWM010000376.1 GCA_934699305.1 uncultured Saprospiraceae bacterium
CACCCAAGTGGTAAAAGATTTTACCGAATACCTTGAAGCCAACAAAGACGAGATTAAAGCCCTGAGTATTTTTTACGACCAACCGTACAATCGTAGAGACATCACATTTAAAATGATCAAAGAGGTGATGGCGAAACTCAAACTTGAAAAGCCACTCTTGGCACCAGATTACGTGTGGGATGCCTATTCAGCATTGGAAGAGGTGAAAAGCAAACAACCTCAAGATGAATTAACCGCATTGGTCTCCTTGATTAGAAGAGCATGTGGTATTGACAGCGAATTAAAAGCCTACGATAAAACCATTGATGAAAATTTCAGAAAGTGGATTTTTAAACAAAACGCAGGAAAGCACAACCGTTTTACACCAGAACAATTGGACTGGCTACGAATGATTAAAGATCACGTGGTAAGCAGTTACCATATTGAAATAGACGATTTAGATTATACGCCTTTTGATTCTCAAGGAGGAAAAGGGAAAATGTATCAATTGTTTGGAAAGGAAATGAATGAAATTATTAATGAACTGAATGAGGTGTTGGCAGCTTAATAATGAATAAATTTGCAACTAATTATAGTGCTATTTGAAAATGTTTTATAGAAGAAAAGTCATTTTATCCATACTTGAAACCTTTGAAGGGGAATTAGAAAAGTTTCAACTTCAAAAACTACTGATGCTTTTTGCTTTACAACAAAAAACTCCTAGTTATTATTTTGTACCCTATAAATATGGCTGTTTTTCATTTCAAGCAAATGCGGATTTAGGTACTATGCGAAAATATGAATGGGTGGAAGAAGGAGACAAATACTGGAAAAAAACAACCAATCAGTCATATTCTAAGGAACTAAAGCCAGATGACCAGAAAGCTCTTATAGATTTGAAAAATAATTTTAGAGGTAAATCGTCTGAATATTTAATTAAACATACTTATCGAAATTATCCTTATTACGCCATAAACAGTAAAATTGCACATCAACTATTAAGTAGTGACGAATTCGACAAAGTAAAGCGCCAAATTCCGATATCTTCAAAACATGCACTTTTTACAATTGGTTATGAAGGTGTTAGTATTGAACAATACATCAATAAATTAATTAAAGAAGATGTGAAAGTGCTTTGCGATGTACGTAAAAATTCTTTTAGCATGAAATACGGTTTTAGTAAATCACAGCTAAAAATGGCTTGCGAAGGCGTGGGGATTGAATTTTTACACATCCCAGAAGTAGGTATTGTCTCAGACAAAAGAAAAGAATTAAATACCCAAAAAGATTATGACATGTTGTTTGAAGAATACAAAAAAAAAGTAATTCCAAACACAGTAAGTCAACAAGAAAGAATTTATAACTTGATAAAAGAACATCACCGTGTAGCAATTACTTGTTTTGAAAAAGATATTTGCCAGTGCCACCGTAAACATCTTGCAGAGGCCATCTGTAAACTTCCTGAATTTAAATATGAACTCATCCATCTATAAGGCATGCCTCGTAAGAAAATCCTACTTACTGTAACTACATATCCCCTTCCATCCAGAAGTTATGATGAATTGGTGTGTACCGCGGGTGTATTAGAAAATGGCGAATGGATACGCATTTATCCTATGCCTTTAAGTTTTTTGAAAGGACTAAAAAAAGATGGCAAGGTAAAACAAACCAAATACACTTGGATAGAACTCGATTTAAAACATCGAACAAAAGACGATTTTAGACCTGAAAGTTATTCACCCAAAGATTACGAATTTAAAGATTTAGTAATTGGTGATACCATAAATACCGATAGCAATTGGCTAGTACGAAAGCAGTTTTGTTTGCAAAATGTATATACCAATATGAATACGCTGATTGAAGACAGCAAAGCACCGCATAATAAATCTTTAGCCACTTTTAAACCTGCCAAAATTCATCGCTTAATTATTGAAAAAGATGAATCTGAATGGAAACCTGTTTGGAAAGCCTTGCAAAGTCAAATGGATTTGTTTGCAGACCAAAACCAAACACCCGAGAAGGCTTTCCCTAAGGTGCCTTATAAATTTAAGTACGAATTTGAAGACGAAACAGGGAAAATACGAAAACTAATGATAGAAGATTGGGAAATTGGTCAGTTGTATTGGAATTGTTTAAAAAGCACCCATAACGATGAAGTTCTAGCCTTGGAAAAAGTACGCCAACAGTACGAAACCAATTTTATCAAAAACAAAGAACTCTATTTATTTTTAGGTACAACCAAAGAATGGCACACCCGAAGGTCTAAAAACCCCTTTGTGATTATAGGCGTATTCTATCCCAAAAAGGACTTGCAAACAAAATTGTTTTAAATTAAAAGAACTGAATGAGGTGTTGGCAGCTTAATTATTAAAGTTGATTAAAATCCTATAATAAATATTAACCGCATTGAATACAACAGAAATAGAAAATAAAACGATCAATAAAATCAAGCCAAATCAAGGTGCAGACAGTGGGATAGAAGATTGGGTGGAATGTACTTTAGGAGAAGTATGTAGTATACAAACGGGTAAGTATGATGCAAGTCATGCTAAACCTGATGGTAAATATAGGTTTTACACTTGTGCTTTTGATTATTTAAAATGCGATACAAACCGTTTTAAAGGTAAATCAATTATTCTTCCTGGGAATGGTGCTAATGTTGGAGAAGTCTTTTTTTATGATGGAGAATTTGATGCTTATCAGCGAACCTATGTTTTAAATCAAATTAAAATCAATGAAAAATATCTGTATTTTCATTTACTGGGATTCTGGAAAACCATTAATTTAGATAAGCAATTCGGTACAGCCACTAATTATATAAGAATGGCAAATTTTACCGACTATATAATTCCTGTCTATCCTCTTCCCATCCAACGCGCCATAGTCAAAAAAATAGAAGAACTCTTCAGCAGTTTAGATAGCGGTATTGCCGACCTTAAAAAAGCACAAGAGCAATTGGTCATTTA
>CAKUWM010000377.1 GCA_934699305.1 uncultured Saprospiraceae bacterium
CCATTAGAAGCGATACATCAGATGTTACAGCACGTATTGCCCCTTTATTTTAACAAAAGCCGACATTATGGAATACACCAATATACAACAAAGCAGAGAAAGAACATATCATCCCAGTTAATCAATCACGGAGCGATAATCAGGACAGTTTTTGAGATACTGAGACAGTTACTGAAATTAGATGTGTTTGTATGCCACCATTGTGGATCGATAGATTTTGATAAAGAAGCGATACCAGAAGATCCTGATTACTTATACACCTATCTACAAAATAAAGCACCACCCATAATCAATACCTTGCATATCGGAAGAAGCTCAAACACCGCTCTAAATTCTATTGCCCAAAACACACTTACAAGCTCCATAAATCCTACCATAAAATAAAATCCCCAATTCATACAGAAAAACTTGACACTTTTTACTACATTTATGCTATTAATAACCAAACTACACAAAAAGGGAATTAATGATTTTGCACTATGGCTTGACCGGCTTCGTCCAACTTGAAATATTGATCGGCTTGTACAGGCAGGCAAATGCTTGTTGTATAATGCCAATCAATATTCCTTAATGTTATGCCTCACCCTAAAAGACGACACCACCGACTATAAACGAACAGAAAATGAAAGACAGAATGCCAACGCTTCAGCAAAATCAAAAGAGCTGCATCCCAAAGCTCAAAGCCGACCCAATGCAGCACATTTGCTTTTACTCCAACGCACCGACCCAAAAACGAATTAGTTTCATATAAAATCAATATCTTTGCACTGAATGCAATTTAGATGAGCCAAAAAGCAATAAATAGACTCAAGGTAGTGCTGGTTGAGAAGAACCTAAGCAGTAAATGGCTTGCGGAACAACTTGGTAAAAACGAAGCAACAATTTCAAGGTGGTGTACCAATGATGTGCAACCTACTTTGAATACCTTGGCTTCAATTGCTGAGTTACTTGGTGTTCAGATTACTGACTTGATAAACAACGAACAGAAATAGATTAATGGATAACGCAACCAAAATATTAGAACTAAAGAAAAAACTTTCTGAAGAAATTCAGAAGGAGAGTTCTGATAATAATGTGATTTTAGCTCTATCCAGTGAGATTGCAAAACTTGATGATAGTCAAGTTAGATTTTCTGTTGATGCGGGAATAATAAACAGACTTGGAAAAGAACTAGTAGGAAAACACGAAACGGCAGTTTCTGAATTAGTCAAAAACGCTTTTGATGCTGATGCAACAGAAGTTAATCTAGTTTTTGAAAATGCTTGGTATACTGGAGGTACGTTGGTTATTGAAGACAATGGTACTGGGATGACAAAAGACCAATTAATTAATGGTTTTATGAGATTATCCTCCTCAGATAAAATTCACAACCCAATTTCTGATAAATATAAAAGAACAAGAGCAGGAAGAAAAGGAATTGGTCGTTTCGCAACACAGAGGTTGGGAAGTAAACTAACAATTATAACTCATACTGCTAAGAGTGATTCCTCGATCAAGATTTCTATCAATTGGAATGACTTTGAAACAGACAAGGATTTACTGAGTGTCTCAAATAACATTGAAATAGTCCCAAAGTCGAAAGAAGAAGGTACTACCTTAATTATAGAAAACCTCAGAGATGGTTGGTCAGATGCAATGATTAAAAGAGTTTTTAGATATACCTCTGAACTTTTACAGCCATTCCCTTTATCAAAAAAAAATATAGATGAAGCAGAATCATCAATAGACCCAGGTTTTAAAAGCTACTATTTCAGACAAGAAGGACAAGAATTAATTCCGATTATTGATGAAGATGAAGCCGTATTCAAACACGCACTTGCAGAAATTGAAGGTTACGTATTGGATGATGGGCAAGGATGTTGGGCGTTAAAAAGCGAGAAGCTAAATTTTCCCCAAGATATTTTTTTAATAGGTAATGACGATAAAAATAGAGAAAACCATACTGAGCCATTTAACCTTATCAAAGGAGTACACTTTAAAGTTCATTATTTCATTTATGAACCAACCTTATTCTCTCCAGGCACATTCACCTTTATAAGAAATTTAGCATATGAAAAAGGTGGCATTAGGCTATATAGAAATGGTTTCCGAGTTCTTCCTTACGGTGAACAAGGTGATGATTGGCTAGGGTTGGACAAATCTAACAATAGAAGTAGCACTCTAGGACCTCATATGAATATTTGTTTTTTTGGATTTGTTGAAATTGAAGACAATCAAGGCGATAAATTTGAAGAAACATCTAGTAGAGAGGGGCTTATTGAGAATGATTCTTTAAAAGAACTTATTGATTTTGTTTATAGGTCTTTGATAAGTGCTGTTCAAAGAGTATCACTGCTTAGAGGAAGAAAAGCAACAGCATCACAAAAAGACTTTAAGAAGAAAGAAAACAAGCCGATTGAAAAAATTGAATCTGCTGTAAGTTTTTTAAAGGAACTCATCTCAATTAAAGATATTTCAACTCACCCCTCTTTTGATAGGTTGATAAATACTATTGAAGAAAAAAAGGAATTGGAGGAGAATATTGTAAAGATTCAGGAAGCAATTGAAGAAGAAAAGCTAGAGAAACAAGCGTTAATTGATGAAAACAATATGCTTAGAATTCTTGCTGGTTTGGGATTAGTTATTGGTGAATTTATACACGAAGTTCAAAGGTTCTTACCTGGTTTTGATGCTGATATTAAATTTTTGAAAAATGCTGTTAAGGATTATAAAGAAGTTTATGAAAGGACAGAGTTACTTGAGACAAATATAAGGTCATTTTCATCCTATACGTCTTATTTTGATAAGACAATATCCAGAAATATACTAAGAGAATTAGAGCCTATAGAGTTAAGAATAGTAGTAAGACGCTTCATTAGTATTATTCAAAATGACTTAAAAAGGGCTGAAATTGAATTTATTGAACCAGAATTTAAGGGGTACGATTTATTTACGATCCCTATGCA
>CAKUWM010000378.1 GCA_934699305.1 uncultured Saprospiraceae bacterium
GGGAATAGTATCAGATGATTATCAGTGGGTCATGCCTTTGCCGTACAACAGGAAGTTATTGGGATTTAGGCAATTCTATCAACCCTATTTACTGCAACAGCTTGGAATATTTGGCAGGGCACCCGAATCGGTTGAAGTCGAAGAAGTCTTTCGCATCATCAAAAAAAATAGCATAAAAGGTGTATTTGCTTTTCAAGAAAACAATTCCTCATTTATTGCTCCCTACGGCCTTCCAAAAACCAATATAACTCTGGATCTAAATCGAACCTATCACGAAATACAACAAGGTTATCACAAAGTCCTTAAGCGCAGGCTAAATAAGGAGTATGATGATCAGTGGCTACATTCTGACGACCTGATATTGGAAGAAATATTGGATCTTTATATAGAACACACTTACAAGTTGTATGTTGATAGTGAGAAAATGACACAACACTATATTCGAGCTTTTGTTCGGACATGCTATGATATGGGTCTGGTAAAACTCCTGGCTTTAAAGGCTCCTGATTCAGTTATTTACTCCGGATTTATAATAATTGGAACGACGAGACGGATTGTTAAAGCATTGTCTTTCAATAATGTACAGTATAAACACTATTCCGGACCGACTCGTTTAATTGATTTTATAATAAAAGAATATGCCGGAAAGCCATTAATCGTGGACTTTGCAGGCTCAGAAATAAAGTCTGTTGCTGATTTTTACAAGCCCTTTAACCCGACTGTTCGACCTTATTTTATCGTCAAGACTTAGCGAACTCCTATATCTCCCTTGCCTTCAGAGCTTTTATAAGCATCTAAGCCACATTGAAGGAAATTGACATATTGATTTACGTCCGGCGTGTAACCAACAGGCGTGTTCAAAAGCTTACCTGTATGGGTTATTAGCGCATACCAGGGTTGACTATTGTTGTTAAAGTTATCTGTCTGGAAAAACTGCCATTTGTCGCCTACTGTCCTTAATCTTTTCTTTCCTCCTGTTTTGTATGTCAAAGTAACTTGTTCATTTTCAGGAAGTGGTGTCTTGTCGTCCACGTAAAGTGAGATTACGACATATTCTTTGGTAAGCAGGTTGTTAACTTTGTCTTTGGGCCATACGTGTTCTTCCATCTTTCTACAATTGACACAAGCATAACCTGTAAAATCGAGAAATACAGGGAGATTGCGTGACTTAGCATAGGCAAGACCTTCTTGTAAATCATGAAAGCAGTTGAGGTTATTGGGACAATCCTTTGGATATAGAATACTATAACCGACAGGAGGGGCAAGACCACTCAGCAATGAGAGTGAAGTAAAGGTTTTGGTATCTTTGTTATACATAAAGCCCATAGCAAGATATATCGCGAATGCGAGTGATGCAAGAGCCAATACTCCTCTCACGGGGCTCAATTTCTTGAGCTTACTATCATGTGGAAAGCGAATCCATCCCATCAAATATGCAAATAATCCTACAGCAACTGCAATCCAGATAAGCAGGAATGGTTCAATCTTGAGCAATCCCCAATGTTTGACTAAGTCAGCATTGGAAAGGAATTTGAAGGCAAGAGCCACTTCGATAAAGCCTAAAACCACTTTGACCGTATTGAGCCAGCCACCTGATTTAGGTATTGAATTCATCCAGCCCGGGAAGGCTGCAAAAAGTGCAAACGGCAAAGCAAGAGCAATACCAAATCCTGCCATACCCATCGTTAGGTTCCAAGCGCCTCCATCAGAACTCAAAGTTCCTGCCAGCAATGAACCGAGGATAGGTCCGGTACATGAAAATGAAACCAATGCGAGTGTCAGTGCCATAAAGAATATTCCTATGAGCCCACCTACTCCCTCTGCGGAAGATACCTTGTTGGATAGACTGCTTGGAAGTGTAATTTCATAATATCCGAAAAATGAGAATGCAAATACCATGAATATGACAAAGAAAGATACGTTAAGCCAAGCATTGGTCGATATGTCATTGAGGATATTCGGATTTATACTATCCAATAAATGGAATGGCAGACTTAGCAATAGGTATATTAAAAATATAAAGAATCCATACATAAATGCATTGGTCATTCCTTTCTTTTTATCCTTGCTACTCTTTGTGAAGAAGCTTACGGTCAATGGTATCATTGGAAATACACAAGGCGTCAACAATGCGATTAGACCACCTAAAAATCCTAATACAAAGATGGATAGGAAGCTGCTTTGCTTGATGTTGGCTTCCTCACTAACGGAGCATTGGGATATTGGATTGTCTAAGTCGATGTTTGAGATCGGGAAAAGACTTGCTTCTGTCCCTGATAGTGCCTGACTCCCTTCCTCAGTAAAGGGGTTGAAGCTTATTTCCACATTTTGTTTAGCGGCATCGGTACGCCAGAAAGCCTGAAATGGGGCACACTTCGCATCGTCACATGCCATATAGTCGATGGATCCGGATAAAGGTTGATTGTTTTCTGTGCCTTCAATAGTGACGTTGAACGTTGCTGTATTAGAAAGCGTCGTGACATTAATTTTGAAATAGGGATCAAATGTTGTCTTGGAGCCCGTGGATTTCTCGGTTATACCATTGATTGATCCTTTGGCAGTTTTATCCAAAGAAAATGAAGTTGGAATGGGACCATCACCCTTGATGTCTTTTGAATAGATTTTCCATCCTTTATCTATGGCAGCTTGAAAAGCGATAACTGCTTTGCCGGTGGCATCGGTCTGTATAGAAGCTTTCCAATTAACCGGTTGGATGATGTCAGTGGAAGCATTTGGTGCGGGTGGCGTAAGCTGGACGTCTTCTGAGACCGGAGCGACAGCAGTTGTATTGTTATCTTTGTCCTCTAATGCGTTTGTTGTGGGTTGGTCCGATTTCTTTTTGTTTTTTAAATTAAAGCTAAAGTCATAATCCATCGGGGGGAGACACTTAGTGGCGTCACACGTTTGGAAATTGACATACCCTGAAATAGGCTTTGAATCG
>CAKUWM010000379.1 GCA_934699305.1 uncultured Saprospiraceae bacterium
TTTTGTAATGACTCTTTGTGAGAAAAAAGAACTGAGCGAGTATGAATTAAGTGAAGTACTAACAGAGGAAGAATTTCAAATAGCTATTCATTTTTCTATTTTCAAAAGAGATGCATCAAAACTAATGTATAGTTTTGAACATATCGCTTTTAAAGAGTTTTTAATGGCTGAGTTTTTGATATCTGTATCCGAAAATGAAGTTGTGAAATTAATATTCTATCCTGAAAGTAATAAACTGATAAAATCGTGGTACAATATTGTTTTACTTTTTTTGGAATTATTACAGGACATACCTGAGAAATTTCAGTCTATAATTGATACTTTAATTGAAAACGATAATCATGTAATAGTTTATGCTTCTCCCAAATTTTTGAGTAAAGCCAAAAGGATTGAGATATTTAAGCAAATTTACAGTTTTTACAGCAATAAAGGTTTATATATAGATTATTTTGAGTTTCGTAAAAGCCTAATGTTTTTTGCTAATTTCGAAGAAACAATTTTATTTTTATTGAATCAGTTGAAATTAGAAGGTTCAATTGCTGATTATTATAATGTTTTGGTACTTCTTGAATATGCTGATTATGGTAAGTTAAGGGAAAAAGGATATGCTAGGCAGACATTAAAAGAATTTTTGAATATAAAACAGCGAATAAAGGAATTACAAAATTATTTAATTCTTCCGTTTTATAATAAAGAGTATGCAAATAAAACAGACACTGAAGATATAGGGGAAATTATAAAAAACAATGAGCAAGCTGAAATTCTTAAAGACTATTTTGAATTGCTTTTACGGCTTGAAAACATAGATGTATATGCGGAGGAAATTTTTAAACACCAAAAGCATATAATGGATTATGCTGACGAGATAGGGGTACATCATATGATATCTAGGGATATAGTATATCAAATTTATGATAAATTCATTTCGATAGAAAACATCGCGAACGCACTAATATATACTGCATCCGAAAAAGGATATTTATCTCGTGGCAAAGATGAGCAAATTGGAATCAAAAAGAAATTACTATTAAAGTTAAGTGATTTATACAGAATTAAACCGGATGAACAAATTATTGAAAAGATTCTAAATGCTTTTGTCCAAGAAGATTTTAGTCCGTATAGGTCGGATCAATATGAAATCGAAACTGCATTGTTATACAAATACTTTTTTGTAAGTATAGGAAAAGTAGAGAGTATTTTAAATAATGAATACGCTATTTTAAAAGAATCATTATCCAAAAACACTATAGATCACAGACGTGAATTGCTTATTCCTTTGTTAATGACTGAAGATTATTTCATTACGAAAATGCACTCTTATGATAAAACCGATTTAGCGGGATATTATCATATGAAATATTCGTTGTCTTTTGATGATGATTTAAGTAAAAAATTTACCGAACAATTAGAAGCGTATTTTTCAATTACAAAACCAAATATTAGAGATTGGCAAAAGGAAAAACAAGACGATTTTGATTTGATATTGGACTATCAACGATTTAAAAAAGAAGTTGAATACCACTGTGATACTGGTTGTGAGTTTGTTTATAAATTTAGAAATCGAGATTTAATATCCGATGATTTTATAAATAACTGTGTTGATTACTTTCTATATGAGTTTACAATAGATGAGAAAATTAATATTGAAGCAGCAAGAGAGGCTATTAATGATTTGGAGAAATATTCCAAATTTAGCTTGATTCATATATCGCATTATATGAACTATGGGAATGAAGAAACGTCCATATTAGCAAATGAAAAACAAAAACAAGTGATTAATGAACTTGTCAATCAAACAATAAGTAAAGGCGTAGATGCTGACAATTTAGAGGCATTATTAGCGGCTATTACTTTTTTCGATTTTGATTTAACAGAAGAACAAATTAGAAAATTTATGCCGCTCAGTTACAGAAATATTCCCAACCACATTGGCTATAAATATCGGTTAAAAGGTAATGAATTGGATGATTTAACATTTTCATATAATACTAATCTATTAGATTTTCTTATTTACAAGTCAAGTGAAAAATTTATTAATAACCAAATAATAAGCATTATAGATAATGAAAATAAGCATAATGAAATCCTTTATCGTGCTTTAGCTGACTATATTGTTCAGAATAAGATAAATCGATTGTATAAATTTCTTCCTATTATTTTATTTGATAAACTTGACGACGAATATGACAAAAGACAAGTATTGTATTATATTTCGAGAATTGAAAATTCATATTCTTTGATTGAAGAACGGTTTGAAGAATTATCCGATGAATCAAAAATATCTTATTTTTCTTATCTCAAAGAAGGCAAAGTGCCAGAATTGATTTGTGAAACCTTGTGGGAAATATATCAAAGAACTGATGGAGATTTAAAATTAAAGTGTTTGAGTGTTTTGTTGATAAATGGATGCAGAAAAGCACTAGATGATTTTATAATATTTTTGAAAGGGAACCAATATGCCACAGCTGATAAGTTCCCACGATTATCTTATATTGGAGAAGAATATCTAGACTCTTTGATTGAAATTTTGGAAATTATTTTACCGAAAGTGGATATTAACCACAATAGATTTGTTGATGTAGTACTATATCCAATTGAAGAAACCGCAATAATGAATAGTGAAAATTTAGAAAAGGTAACAAAGGCATTTGAGCAAATTATTGAAAAAAATAACGACTACCACTTTCTCAACAGAAAAATAATATCAATGACAGATAGATTTTATGAGTCAGGACGGTTCAATCGTACAATTAAAGAGGCATTAAAGGAGTTTCAGTATTTAACAGATTAATAAGAGAGTAATGATAACGAAATCCCAACTCCAACATATTTTTTCCACTACCGAAAGCTTCCACATTGAACGCACCGCGTCCACCGACAATATGGATAAGTTCTGCCAAGCTATCTGTGCCTTTTCAAATGATG
>CAKUWM010000380.1 GCA_934699305.1 uncultured Saprospiraceae bacterium
ACATGATGATAGAACTTTTAATTAAAAATAATTCTCTTTTTAGTATTTTTTTCATGTAAAACTTATTTAAAAAATCTTCCAATTCCTTTTCCTATTTTTCCAACAATACCAGTTGAGCTTCCAATTGCTCCACTTAAAGCCCCTTTTCCTAAACTCTCCCATGATGGATCACCACCACTCAACAAAGCTGCGGCAGTTGATCCCCACAATGCTCCACCAATATCAGCAGCAGCCCAAGGTGGTAAGAATCTAGTTTGGAGTTCGTTTGAATTAAAGTTAACATGTAAACTATTAATATTCCAATATAATATAGAATGTTGAGCAATATTTAATATTACTCCACTCAGTTGTCTAAATTTTTGATTCTCACAAAAATTTTGTTTCTTCCAATAAGTTGTATAAAAACTAACAGAATCCGATAATTCTTGTCCATTTAAATTTCCAGCCAAACTTAAGTTTACGGTATTGAATAACCTTAATAAAAGTGTTTTCTCATTTAAACTAATTAAACCAAGTGAGTTTAAATCGTCTAATTTGTAGTTAAAAGTCGATGCCCCATTAGATAATGTATCTATTAAATAATTAGTAACTACAAATCCTTTAAAACGAAACATGTAACTATCAAATTCAGCGGAAGGAAGAATTAATGGGAAACTATCATTTATATAATTATTATTAAATTCATTAATTGAATTAATAAATGAATTCAAAGTTAAGTGTGCCGTATCATTGAAATTACTATATACATTCATCAAAGCATCATTGTGCAGTTCACCAAAATAATCATAATCATTAATATTTCTTTCTGAACATGAGCTTGCCCTTGATTTTAAGGTATCTTCATTTTGAAATGATAATTTTGTGCAGGAAACGAAACCCAAAAATGCTAACACAAAAAATAATCCTTTCATTTTTTCTTAAATTTTAATAGTTCAATTTTAATTAATATAACTCTGTATTTAGTATCTTTGATATGTTAAGCCCCTAATCTACATGTTTTTAACGAATTTTTAATTATTTTTATACGATTTAAGCCAATAAACTGTAATAAACATGAAATATTTCGGATTGATTTTACTATTTTTATTTTCTTTCGGCTGCAAAACACCGCAATTGCCTCCAGACCAATATAAGGATGCTCAGATTTCTTTTGGTTCCGGAGGTGGCTTTTCAGGCGATTATCACGAATATACGCTACTTGATGATGGGCGTCTATTTCAGAAAAATCGCGATGGTCAATCTTATGCTTTTTTGAAAAAACTAAATGCTTCAACAACAAATCAATTATTCCAAAACATCAAAACTTTTGGAATAGATACATATAAATATAATGAGCCACAAAATTTATATTACTTCCTTTCTTACTCTACTCCTAACTTTTCAAATAAAATAGTTTGGTCCGGACAGCCGGAAAACAAATTATCTACTATCAATTCAATGTATAAACTATTGGTAACTCACACTAAAATTTCAACCAAATGAAAAATTTTTTAGTTTATTTAATCCTACTTATTTTACCGGGATATTCTTTTGCACAGTTCGGTAAAGTAAAACCTTCAGGCAGCAAATCAAATTCACCATCGCCTGTAAATATAGATTTTAGTAAAATAAAGCCCCATCAAAGCTCTAATGCATTTGATATCCCCTTTAACCCCGGTTCATTTGGAAAAATGATAACTTCTTCTTCGGAAGCGATAATTAAGGAATACAGTTACACCGGGCTGCCTATTTGGATTGAAGGCAATTTACTTAATTCCAATCTGATAAGCCGTCAAGACGTCTCTACGACAGCCTTTAACTTTTTAACAATAAATCAATCCGATTTTAAAATTAAAAATGCCAGAGAAGAATTTAAAATCACCAACATTGTTTCCAATATTGATAATGAAACTCATATAAAGTTACAACAAGAATACCAAGGCATTGAAGTATGGAATGCGGAAGTTATTGTTCATACAAAAGATGGAATCCCTTATCTTTTCAATGGACGTTATATCCCAACGCCTACCGACATCAATACTAAGCCGGACATCAGTTTGGAAAAGGCAATACAGATTGCTCAGAACAAATATCCAATTCCAAACTATACCAAACAGCAACTCCCATTAATTGGCAATAGTCCTATTTCCGGTCGTTTAGTGATACATACACAGATCTCTACTTCAAACAAAGGTCAACTCGCCTATCTAATTCAATGCCATCCAAATCTTGTTTCTGAATATACCCTATTTATTGATGCTCATACGGGCGAAATGATTGATGAATTCAAATCTTCCTGCACTTTTGACCACCACCACGGTGAAGTTCATTCTGTAAATGTCAATCCTTCAAATATTCCGGAAGTTAGTCCTGTAATCAATATGTCGCCTATGTCAGCGCCATTGGATGGCCCGTCAACCGCCAGTGCAACAGATTTAAACAATGTAACAAGGACTATCAACACATATCAAAAGAACGGTAGTTATTACCTTATAGATGCTTCTCGTTCAATGTTTGCAGGCGGTAACATTCCGGATGACCCCAAAGGAGCTATTTGGACGATCAATGCTCAAAACACTTCGCCTGAAAATAATAACTTCAGTATGGTTCAAATATCATCATCCAATAATACCTGGAATTCCAAAACTGCCGTATCTGCACATTATAACGGCGGTGTGGCTTATGAATATTTTAAAAATACCTATAATCGAAATTCAATCAGCGGCTCAGGAGGGACTATAATATCCATCATCAATGTCAATGAATCGGATGGTAGCAGTATGGACAATGCCTTTTGGAATGGATTTGCCATGTATTATGGTAATGGCAATCAATCTTTCAAACCCTTGGCTGGAGGCTTAGATGTTGCCGGACATGAAATGTCACATGGTGTCATTCAGGCAACTGCAAACTTGACATATCAAGGTGAATCGGGTGCTATGAAT
>CAKUWM010000381.1 GCA_934699305.1 uncultured Saprospiraceae bacterium
TTAGTTGCAATCATATCAAGGATATCCATTAATTCAATTTCAGAGCAAATTGAATTAATTTGAGTAAAGATTTTATTGTCATACGTTTTATGAGAGAAGTTTCTTTGAGCTTTTAGAATTTCATCATAATCCCTTATTATTCTGTAAATAGATTCATAGAGCCTATTAATTAATTCTTCTTTTACATTTGGCTCCTTGCTGTTGAATGCTAAAATGGTATTTCCTCGTATATCAAACGGGAGTTCTTCTGTTTTTGCTTTATCTATATCATGAAGTAGAATAATTCTTTCCCAACCAATCTCAGATATTGCATATCCAACTTCAATCGAAACGTTTGGGTTAGGAGTTATTCGCTGCTTTAAGAATTTACTTAGTATGTTTTTGTTGACTATTGTAACATCTCCAATGAAGATGTTAGACTTAGAGATTTTTCTGAAAATGCTATTTGCGAGTTCAGATGACCCAGGATTGCCTTTTGCATCACTATCAACTCTTAATTCAACTTGAAAATCCTGATTTAGTTTGTCGCTTACTTTCTTTTTAGCTTTATCGAGGGCGTTCTGAATCAACTTTTTGTTAGATGGAAAATCAGACTGCCATGAGTAGAATAATGTATAATCTTTTTTCATAGTGTTAAGTTTTAAGGGAAAATTATAATGAGAAACTTTCGGGCTAACATTTCAACTTAAAAGTACCCGTTCAATTTGATTGTATGGTATGCTTTCGATTTTTCGTATTTGTGCTATTATTTGTAAATATTTTTTGGTAGGCTTTCATTGAAATTTAGAGTTACTCTTTTCCAAATAACTTCTTCACTTGTTTTTGAGTATACAGATTTGTGTAACCAGTAATAGAATTGTCAGCGGAATGCATGAACCTGACTACAGGGTTTCCAAGAAATTTTTCAAATTTTAACTGAAGAATGCCTAGGTTTCCTCCCAACATTAGAGTTACAGGTTCTTTAGGTATTTCTTTAAATCCATCTAACAGATAACTGTATAGAGTTTCAAAGTCTTCATTAGATTTTATTTCAAATGATTTCCATTCGTTAAGCCGGGAATACTTCTGGTCTTGATAGTCAAATCTAAATGTTTCTTCTCCTTCTACTTTAAAACATTCCATTGTCTTGACTCCGCCAGGTGCTATTTTGCCGATAGACGCCTCTTTAGCAAACTCAATCTTCATAATTTGGGAAAAAGAAGGGAGGCTGAAAAATAATAACAGTACTAGGGATATTTTTCCAATTTTCATGTGTATAAAAATTTCAAAATGTTCTAATTCAATAAATTACGAGGCTGTTAGATGTTTAAGAGATTAAATTTTCATGTGCGTGCTTCCTCCGTACTTTAGTATCTCATTTCGGGATTTGCGACAACGGTTGGTGCTTAAACAAGTGCCTCATTCTACTGAATGGACGAAGGTCAATTTCATTCTCGAGTTTGTAAACTCAGTAAAAATCCGACCTTTAATGACTTAACTTGCAGCCTGGATTTCAAACATCTTTATTAAATCTTCGCGGCTGACTCTAAGAGCTTCTATTCTGTTTAGATAATTCCGGATACTTTTCTTCCTGGCTTTTTCTGTCTTGGGGTTCAGATCCGGTTCTTTGTACTTTTCCCCATTTTTGAGGATGTGCCAGGTAGCAACAATAATCTTATGGCCTACGGCTACCAAGGCTTTTTTCTTTCCCCGTCTTCCTACCAGGCTCTGATATTTGCGTTTCAGGTAGCCGTCTTTACAACGCGTAGCGCCCCAGCCGCATTCCACAAGTGTAGTTTGCAGATGCTTGTTGCCTTTCAGGGTTTTTGAGACTTTTTTTTTCCACCGCTTTCGTTATTGCCCGGACTCATGCCCGACCAGGAGGCCAGATGGTGTTCATCGGGGAATACACTCATGTCTACCCCTATTTCACTGATGATCGCTATTGCACTGTCTCTGCCCACACCAGGGATCGTTTGAAGGTTGGTTAACTCTACTTCATAGTCTTTTGCTAATTCGTCGATCTCTGTATTTAAGGTAGAAAGCAACGCTTCTTTATCCCGAATGCTTTGCCTGATTACCTTCAGCATAACGCTATGATGTTTGCGAAACTTTCCTTCCAGGGCCAATCCAAATAGTTCTTTCCCCGATTTGATTTTACCGTGATAGAACTCCAACAACTCTGACACTTCACTACGCCCTTCTATTAGCGCATCTATGATTCTGTTCCCTACAGCCCCATCCACGTTGGTCAAAACGCTACTCAATTTGATGTTGGCATCTTCAAGAACTTTGATAATCCGGTTCTTCTCCCGGGCTATTTCCCCTACGATCTTCTTCTTGTAGCGTACAAGATCCCGTAAGTCCCGTATCTCGGTCTTGGGGATAAAACTCCCCTTCAACAAACCGCTTAATAGCAGTTTACTCAGCCAGATACTGTCGGCCTTATCCGTCTTATGGCCCGGAACATTCTTTACATGGCGCGCATTCACCAGCAAAATCTCAAAGTCTTCTTCCAACACATTGAATACCGGCTTCCAATACACCCCCGTACTCTCCATGGCCACATGAGTTACCCCTTCTGCTTTGCACCAATCTCTTAAACATGTCAATGAACTCGTATAGGAGCTGAACTCCCGCGTTTCAAACGTCTGGTTTCCTTTTCTTATCGTGGCTACAATGATGTCTTTGTGAACATCAAGACCACAACCTACTTTAATTACTCTCTCAAATTCTATCGGCTCCATCTGTAAAATCGTTTTGAAAAAACGAATTTATTCATCGGACGGTGGGTGTACAAATCTTGGTCATGGAGATTTCATAATTTATTTTTATTTATTAATTCCGTCCCGGGTTGCATTCATTCGGTTCCGGGTTGCATTCATTCCATTCGGCCCCGGATTTCATCCAGGGGCTATGTTTGTTTTGCCCCTACGGGG
>CAKUWM010000382.1 GCA_934699305.1 uncultured Saprospiraceae bacterium
CCTGATAATATTCTTCCGGATTAGGTGGCAATGTCAAATGTGCAACAAACCGAACATCCGGCTTATCTATCCCCATCCCAAATGCCGTTGTGGCAACTATAATCCTTGTTTTACCGGACATCCACGATTGTTGAACCTTCATCAACCGGTTATTATCAAGACCGGCATGATAGAAATCAGCAGAGACGCCATTACTCTTTAAAAAGTGAGCCACATCAGCCGTTGCCCTCCGACTTCTGCAATAAATAATCCCGCAACCACATATTTTCGTCACTAAATTTAACAATTCACGACGCTTGTCATTTGTCTTTCTACATACATAACTAAGGTTTTGCCTAAGAAAACTATGTTTGAATTGTCGGACATTATTCATTTGTAATATAGTACAAATATCACGAACGACTTCTTGAGTAGCGGAAGCTGTTAATGCCATCATTCGGGCTTCGGGATAAATCTCCTTTATTTCCGAAATTTTCAAATACTGTGGTCTAAAGTCATATCCCCATTGAGAAATACAATGAGCTTCATCAGCGACAATCATATCGACCTTGAAATTAACCGCAAACTCTCTGAACGTAACTGAAGAAAGACGCTCCGGAGATACATAAAGCAACTTAATCTTTCCGGTAAGGCAGTTATTCAAAATCCTTGTAATATCTCTAACAGACTGCCCACTATAAATGGCTTCGGCAGGCACACCAATACTTCTCAATCTATTGACCTGATCCTTAATCAAAGAAATTAAAGGGCTAACTACAAGAGTCATACCATTTAAGAGCAAAGCCGGAACCTGAAAACATAATGACTTGCCGCCGCCTGTAGGCATTAGAACTAAAGCATCGCCGCCGGACAATATATATTCTATTATCTCTCCCTGACCAGGTCTGAATCCATCGTATTGCCAGTATTTCCTTAATACATCTAACGCTGTCATCGCTCTATGCGTTTTCAAAAAGCGAAACTAATCAAATCTATTGAAAACTAAAATGTTGGGCACTTTACTTTCTTGGAGAACATATCTCCAATAATATTATCCAAATTAAATGACAATCCAGTCAAACCAACAAAATACATATCCTTGGTATTGGGGTTTCCTCTACCTTGTAAATCAGGATATTTTTTTATTTCCCCATCCTTAATCAGTCGGCGATCAGATAAATAATATGCTATATCTCCTTTACTACTTTGCAATACAGTACCTATGGTATAGTTTCTACTTACATCATCCAGATAATCTGTAAATGTAATCCTTGGTCCAAATTCAATGAAAAAATTAATACCGGACGTGATATTATATTTTATGCCACCTAAAATGGGAATAGCAAGTTGGACTAAGCTGTATGGCTTCACCTCCGGAACATTATCCAGACCCTGCCCTTCAGTACTCAATGGATGAAGAGCATGATACTCACCTAAAAATTTTGCTTTCGGATTATGATAAAATACCGCTATTCCTGCCGAGGCATATAAAGTAAAAGGATTGTAGTTCTTTTCAGGATAAAAAGGAATCAAATAAAATTCACCTTTTAATGCAAATTCCCAAATATTGGATTTGAATGATAAATTACGCATCCTTATGTTTTCCCGACTATTTAAAGCATCATCAGCAATTAAAGTAAAATTTTGAAGCCCGGCTAAAATTGCCCACCTCTCATCAAAATGATGACTTATAAAAGCACCGAAGTTGGGTCGTACCAATTGAAAATTATCAACCGGACTGTCAAGTGTAAGGTCACCATAATAAACAGCTCCGCCTATTCCTATACCTAACTCAGTGAATTGTGCATAAACGTTACCTGATTGTAGCATCAATATTAATACAAAAAATCGGATAAATTTCAAATAGATATATATAAAATTTTAATAATATAGGAAGAACTAGATGCAAAAATACACATACCTTTTATATATTAAACTTTTTCATAACTTATTTATTAAAAAGTTCAAAATTAAGAACAAATAATTATCAAATAAAATATCATTACATTTGCACACTTTGAACGAATATCAAATAACGTATATTATCTTAATCAATTAAACTATTCCTTAAAATATTGATTTACTTACCATAATTATTTCATTAACATAATAAATTTAATCAATTTCATGAGAAAATTTTTGTTTCTTCCTTTTATTCTGATTCTATTGCATTTTCAGAATTCTATTGCTCAAAATACCCCACCGGACAATTGGTTCAATACTACTCCGGAAATAAGCAATGTACCGGGTATTAAGATGGATAAAGCTTATAAGGATTTACTCCAAGGCGTAAAAAGCAAGCCTGTAATTGTTGCAATCATTGATAGTGGAGTTGAGGCAGACCATGAAGACCTAAAAAGTAGAATGTGGAATAATCCGGGTGAAATCCCGGGTAATGGCATTGATGATGACCACAATGGTTATATAGATGATATCCACGGCTGGAATTTTATAGGTGGCAAAGACGGACGTAACATCAATCAAGATTCTTATGAAGCTACCAGAGAATACATAAGATTGGATAAAAAGTTCAAAGATGTTAAAGCTGATCAGGTAAAAAAGAAAGACAAAAAAGACTACGATGAATATTTAAAAATCAAAGAAGATATTGATAAAAAAGTAGAATCTGCTGAAAGTAATTTGAGCCAGATTGAAACAACACTAAGCATGATCCAAACTTCTTTAAATGCTGTAAAAGATGAATTGGGTCGCAAAAAAGCTACTTTAGAGAATATAAATGCTATTGATGCGGGTGAAGATCAGAATCTAAACATGGGAAAGATGATTATGACTCAAATTATCAATTCCGGTGAATTCCAAACAACTAACATGGATTCTATCATTATATTGGTTAATGATGAATTAAATGAAGGCGTTAAACACTTCAAAAATCAAATTGACTATTCATATAATTTGAAATTTGACCCAAGAAC
>CAKUWM010000383.1 GCA_934699305.1 uncultured Saprospiraceae bacterium
TATTGGCTCTTCCAATTCACTAAAACTCTGATTGGTTCCGCTATACCAAAACTCTTCAATCTTAGAATTTAAAGTATCATAAACAGTTTCTATCTGAGTTGGCTGTAGGCTATTTGTATCGTACAAGTAATTCTGCACTAATTTTATTTCCGTTCCCCCATCGTATCTTATTGTACTTTTAGTTTTCAACAGATTAAAACCGCTGGTATATGTGTATTTAGGCAAAATAACATCATACGTACAACTAAATAATTTAGGCTTAATTAAATCTTGTTTCCTCGGGAACTGTCCAACTGCAACTCCAAAAGCTTTTCTTTCAGGATAATTTAAAGGATTAGGATTCAATAGAGGAGAATATACATAAGAATGTTTTTCGGATTCACCTAATTTGACAGACCTTAAATTACCAGACACCCATTCGTTTATCATTGGAAGAAAATTATTAAACTTTCTTCTCTCACTATAACTATTATTTAAAGAGTAATTATAAATATTTTCATAAAGGACAATATCGGTAATAGGGTTAATTAATTTCTCTATAACTTCCTTATATCCCACAACCTCTTGTGAGTTCAAAAGAGGAAATATTGAATGCGACAATAATTTAACACCATCAACACTTGAGCAGGAATTTTCACTTGTAAATACCTTTACTTCTTCAACAAAATTTGGAATCTGCATAAAACCAGTTGAAAGGTAAAGCGGGTATTCATAACGTCTTAAGTTTTCAGGCAGAACACTATCCTGATTGTAATGAGAAATTTCTTTTATTCTTAATCCACCAATTTCTATAATAATATTTTCAAAGGTATTATTTTCCCACTCCAACTTGACCTTGGCAAAATCATTAATATCATCATAGTATGTGGCTTCTATAAACAACTTTAATTGATATTCCCCCGGCAAAAGATTAAAACTACCATTTCCAATTAAATCATCTGTATATATTAACTCGAAACCAGTTCCTTCTCTTTTTAAAATCTGAAACCTCACATTATAGACTGGACTGCTTGGATATCCCGTAATACTACTGGAAGGTTTATAAGTTACTAACCCATTATTCTTAATATCACTCGTAATTGTAAAATCAGTAACATAAGTATATTCGTAAAGCTGTGTATTTGGATTATACCTTCTTCTATCCATATACTTTTCCTCATTAGTAACAAATGTGCTTTTATAGGGTTGTTCTATTCCAAATATAGACTCTAAACCTATCAACTCTGTATATGGTACTAATAGCTCATTGCTTTCATATTCAAAAGTTGTAAAGCTACCTGTAGGATAGATGAGTTTTGTAAGCATCCCGGTTTTTTTATAATTGGAGTAAACTTTTCTATTACTTCCTTTAAAAAACATTGTTTGACTACCTCCATTGTAATAGACTGATGGCAAAAAGCTACTATTTGAATTTTGCCCATTATAGAATCCCCATGAATCTTGGGCAAAGGAATATCTATTAGGAAACTGAAATTCTTCATTATATTCCATCGTATACGTTTGCATGCTTTCAGAATTGGGGTTTTTTCCATAAAAATCTACACTTTCCAATTTCAACCTCCTCTGGAGTTCAAGATCTGTGATTTGCATAAAGGGAAATGAATTTGAGTAAATAAAACCATTTTTATTTGAATCGTCGCTTACAAAATAGGAATAGTCTAGCACGACCTTATTAACAAGATTTCCATGGATATCTTTCACTTCTATATTTTCTAACTTATACCCACTTGACAAATCCTCTCTTATTCCGTAATTGAAATTAACCTGTTCTTTATTGGTTGATATTTTTACTAAGCGCGACCTTTTTCCGTAGGAACTATTATAACTCTTTGTATGATATTGTGATTGATTTTGATAACTAGTAGGACTAATCATTTTAGATTCCCCATTAAAAGATGCTGTATAAAAATCATCTGTCACATATTCAAATTCAATGAGTCTATTATTGGATGTGATTATTTTTTTTAAGTTCCAAGTAGTAAAAACCCCAAAATAGGTATAACTATCTGCTTCAATTGAAACATTCTGGGTTGATTCTAAAAGCTCACCAGCCCCATCACTGAATTTATCAGCCCAACTTATAGGCCCGAAGATGTACATATTCCCATTTGTATCTAAAACTTGCCAACCTATAATTTTACTATCTACAATAGGTGTAATCATTACATCTGTTTCCGGAAGCTTAACAACTTCTCCATAAGGATTATTAGAATCCCTTATTTGGTTAAATACAAATTTCCCAGATACACCTCCAAAATTATAATGAAATTCATCTGGCTCAACATCTAATGATCCATAGGTAATATTATTATGATAGTCTTGAATTTGTGGATTGTCTCCTACCTCACCATAAGTTAAATTATTATGCAGATAAATATAATTCTCAACCGTTTTATCTGTACTTAAATAGCTCTCTTCGTCAGGCTTACCTTTTATTACCCTAGTTATTTGGCCGCCAACAGATAGATTCCAACCTAATCCAACTGAACTCGCAATATAATTAACCCGAATCACTCCACTTTGATAGTCCAAACCAATAGGTATTGAAACTCCATCCATTTGAATTTCGTGAATAGGAATATTTGTTAGTTGCTTACCAGTATATAATGAAACGGGGGTTTCATTATGTTTCAGGAAGACTGCAGCTTCAGGGGAATTTGGTATAAATTGAGGTAGCTGAATCTGAGAAGAAACATTAAGTGTAAATAATAAACTTAAAAAAATAATACCAAAGGACTTTATCATTGTATTTCAGAATTGTGATTATGAATTTTAAAATAAAGTTGACCAACTTTATTACAATTACATATTAAAGATTATTTAAATCAAATCTTTCAAAAAAATTAATCCCATCATATTTAATTTCTCAAACAAAAGGAATACCAACATTGACCACTCCCTTATAA
>CAKUWM010000384.1 GCA_934699305.1 uncultured Saprospiraceae bacterium
GTGTTGGGATATGGAGCTTTTTTTATTCTTCCGGCATTATTGCTTTCAATTCCTTTGGTAGCCGGAATAGCTATGAGGTGGATTGCAGGAATGGAGGAGGAAATGAAGAAGCCTTATGTTCAGACTTTATTCAGCAAAGGCATTGATCTTTATACCTTGCAGTGGAAGCATATATTAAAGAATGTTTCCTTGCCTATGATAACCTATTTTGCTATGCTTTTTCCGGCATTGATGAGTGGCGTCGTGTTGATTGAGAATGTATTTTCTATAGGTGGCATAGGACGGTTAATCTGGCAAAGTGTTCGCCACGAAGACTTTATAATGTTAATGGCAATAACAGCTTTGGTGGCATTGATTAATGCTATTATGGGAGGAATAGGGCAGATGATACAGCAAATGTTTGATCCGAGAACTGAAATCGTAAGGAAATGAAAGCAGAACGAGTCATTCATTTTTTGAAAAAGAATAATTTTTTATGGATTGCCCTGATAGCATATATAGCATTAAAATTTGTCGTAAATCCACAGCCGGTATTGACTATTGAGAAAGATAGAGTACAGGTAGGCATTTTTAATTTTAAAGAAAGTCCTCCCGGACAGCCATCTTTAAATCCGATATTTGAAATAAATCCTATTTGGAAAATGTCTGCCTACCAGATAAATTTGGAGGGTGGAGTATCCTTAAAACCTCTTTCCAGAGATAGACAGGGGGTATTTCATTTAATGGGTACAGATCATCTGGGTCGTGATGTGATGGCAGGATTTATATGCGGTATGGAGATTGCTATACTTTTGGGGCTTTTGGTATCTTTAGGTACTGGGCTTTTGTGTGTTTTAATGGGTTCAATGAGTGCATATTTTGATCGCTTCCCATTTCGGATATCAGCGATAGAGTGGATATTGTGGATATTATTAACAATTGCATTTATTGGCTTATTATGTTGGAAAATATTAGGCGCAACTAATCCTATTGTTTGGGTTATCTACCTTTTAGTCTTGATAGTGACATGGTGGGTATCTAGGAAATATACAAGACCCAAAAAGTATATTTTGCCAATAGGTGGATTTAATCGCCGCCTTCAGGAAGTCTTCCAGCCTTTGCCGGACCTTGTTATTTTACTGGTTTTGATGGCGGTATTCAACCAAATAGGCTTTGGAGGCTTAGTTATTCTATTGATATTTTTACGGTTGCCTTCAGGTGCATGGTTTATTCAGGGAAGGGCACAACAAATAGTTGTTCAACCACATATAGATCAGGTTAAAGCTATGGCTATTCCCGGACAGTACGTGATTTTACGACACATAATTCCACTATTGATGCCATTTGCACGGGTCTTTATGTCGCTTACTGCCGCGAGGGCTGTGCTTTCTGAAAGCGCTTTATCCTTTTTGGGCTTGGGGCCAACAGGAGAGTGGATGAGTTGGGGATCGATGATACGAATTGGATTGGCAAATTTTGCAATATGGTGGGTCGCATTTTTTCCGATAGTAGGATTGGTTGCCTTGACGCTGGTTTTTCGAATTGGGAAAAAATGATGCTATGTGGATGCGATTTGTCCATCAAATATTCGAAGGCTTTGAGTGTAATAATTTTTATATTTGTTACCTGAAATATAGAGGATAGGTTTGATGAAAGTATCCTATATGTTGATGGTTAGATGCTTATGGAGAAAAAAGTGTGCTTTTTCGTAACGAACCGATTCTTAGTTTGTTTAATAATGATTGGTTTGCAGAGCCTGATTATAAACAATAAAGTAATGTCGCAGGGTGTTGAAAAGAAAACTTTCTCAATGGGTGGCGATGCTTCATTTTTAATGACGACACACGCTGAAGATCCAAGTGTTTCTTTGTATCTGTCTCCCTATTTAGAATATTTTGCCATTAACAATGGAGCTTTGGGATTAAAGTATATCATTGATTTTTCTAAGCTTACCGACCGTGGATTTACAAAGATTGTTACGAAAAGAATAATTCAACCTTATCTAAAATATTATCTATATAAAGACTTTTTCTTATTGGGAGGCACGAAGTTTGATTCGGAATATCGATTTCAGCCTAACCTTCATACAGGAATGGGATATACCTTTCATGTAAGTAAGAAAGTAGGAATGACACCACTCATCGAAATAAATCACAATTTTTATAAGTATGCTGCCAATCCGTGGCGATTCTATTACTCATTGGGATTTTCTTATTACTTTAATTTTAACAAATGCGGATAATTTCCATTCTATTTTTTTTCATGAGTATAGGAATGGTGTATAGCCAGCAATTTGAATCTAAACAATGGATAATTAGCCCGGATGCCTCATTTAATGGATATACAGTAGCATCACAGCCCGGTTTTTTTTATCGAGTGGAAGGCGGAATTGCTGTTGAGTATTGTCTGAGTTCAAAGTTTATGGCTGGCATGAGAGGTGGTTTTTCAGGTTTTAGAAATGAGTTAAGAAAAGGAAATGATGTGCAGGGTGGGGTATTTGCCCGGTATTACATTATAAATGGATTAAATGTCTATACCGGAGTTTTACTTCAAAGTCAGCAAAGAAATGAGATAATAGGAGGTATAGGTTATGGTGTCAAGGTGAATCCCGGCTTTGTTATTGAACCGGGAATTGAGTACGTGCACTTTTTTGAACAAAAGGAGAATGACAATTACCTAATGGGGAGGATTGCATTTCGCTTTGTGTGGCCTTGTTTAAAAAATGAATAAATCCTGAATTCATTATTTTATCCACCATAATTGAAGGAGAAGATATCAAATCAAAAGTATTCGAGCCGTAAGCGGTTATCTTTTCATGAAATGACCTATTTTTGTGAACAAAATAGAAAATAGATGCATATTTTAGATATTATTCAGCAACGATTAAATCAACAATTTTTCCTTATTGCCGGACC
>CAKUWM010000385.1 GCA_934699305.1 uncultured Saprospiraceae bacterium
GTCGCAAGGTTATTTCCCGCCTCATTCGAAGATAGTATATATCCACACCGGGGGAAGTCAAGGAATTGTCGGATTTAACAGACGCTTTAACTTAAACTTACCCGAAAAGTAAATGAAATGTAAAATATCAATTACAACAACATCGTGAGTGGTTGTTCCAGATATGATTTCAGAGTCTGAAGGAATTGTGCGCCTACAGCACCATCAACCACACGATGATCACAGGATAACGTAAGTTTCATGGTATTGCCTGCAACTACGACGCCATTCTTCACGACCGGTTTACTAACAATGCTTCCTACAGCTAATATACAAGCATCCGGTGGATTAATTATAGCCGTAAAGTTATCAATATCAAACATCCCTAAATTTGAAATAGTAAAGGTATTACCCTGCATTTCATCAAGCCCAAGCTTTTTATCTTTGGCTTTTCCTGCAAGTGCTTTGATTTCTTGATTCAATTCGGACAATGTCTTAAAGTTGGCATTTCTAACTACCGGAACTAACAGACCATCTGGTACAGCCACCGCAATACCGATATTTACGAAATAATTTTCACGAATGAAATCGTTCATCCAGCTGGAATTAACCTGAGGATGTCTGGCCAAGGATAGGGCAGACGCTTTGACAACCAAGTCGTTGTAAGAGATTTTCACATCACCGTTTTTATTGAGGCTTTCTCTCGCAGCGATGGCATTATCCATATCTACTTCAATAGTCAGGTAGAAATGAGGAGCGCTGAATTTACTTTCACCCAATCTTCGCGCAATAGTCTTTCTTACTTGAGTTAAAGGAATGTCTTTGTATGCATCTCCGGAAACAACAAAATTTGATGCGGAAGGAACAGATATAGGAGACCCCTTGAAACTTTCGACATCTTGCTTGATAATTCTACCACCTTCGCCGCTACCGGAAACTTTAGAGAGGTCAATGCCTTTTTCAGTGGCTATAGCTTTGGCCAATGGGCTTGCTTTTATTCTATCTTGATTTCCTGAGACTGGAGCCGCCTCGTGGATGATTTCTTTCGATTCTGATGCTTTTTCAACTGAATCTGTAGCCGGCTGTGGTGTTGTTTTAGGAGCATTCCCTCCTGCCAAAATTGAAGAAATATCTTCACCTTCTTTACCTATAATCGCCAATAATGCACCTACAGCAATAGGCCCTTGAGGAACAGCAATGTGTAGCAATGTGCCTTCATAAAAACTTTCCAAATCCATAGTGGCTTTATCTGTTTCTACTTCAGCTAAAACATCACCAGGGACGACCTTGTCGCCCACTTTTTTAACCCATCCTACTATATTGCCCTCTTCCATCGTGTCACTGAGACGGGGCATCATTAATGCATCTGCCATTTCTTATTTAATTATACCGCCAAAAATAGGCTTTTTCAAACAATTCACAAATCTAAAGTTTTATAAAAAGTATTCTCCTTTCGAATTGTAATTAATATTATTAAAAATTTATATAGTCCAAGTTAAAAAAACAAAAGGTCGATCCAATGAACCGACCTTTCTGGGGTGAATGATGGGGTTCGAACCCACGACCTTCGGAACCACAATCCGACGCTCTAACCAACTGAGCTACAATCACCGTATTTTGGTTGGCAAAGATAAGACTATTTTATAATGTAAAAAGAAATTTAAACATTTTAATTTAAATATTTTATTGTTCCTTGATAATCATACATATATGTGATAATCTATTATAATATTAATATCTTTTTTGAACAAATATTGATAAATATCATTTAATTAGTTGTATTTAAAATGAAAGTGATGAATAAAAGAAGTTTTTTAAAAGGAATAGGGTTAACATCGGTGGCATTAATGGCAACTAAATTGTTTGGCTTTAGTAAAGAATCAGATGGTTTTAATTATGAATTTATAGGAGAAGGGGAGTATTTAGCTGATCCAATCTTGCCGGTTGATGGGAAGTTTGTTTTACCAAAATTGGGATTTGATTACAATGCACTTGAACCCAATATAGATGCGCAGACAATGGAGATACATTATTCCAAGCATCACCAGGGTTATGTAAATAACTTAAATAAAGCAATCGAAGGGAAGGTATTGGCAACTTATTCACTTGAAAAAATTTGTTCTCTTGCTGATAACAAAGATATGGCTACGAGAAATAATGCCGGCGGTCACTTTAATCATACATTTTTCTGGGAAATTATAAAACCGGGTGGATCAAAGGCACCAACAGGTGCCTTGGGTGAAGCCATAATCAAAGATTTTGGTTCGGTAGATAAGTTTAAGGAAGTCTTCCAAGATGCTGCTGCAAAACGTTTTGGCTCAGGGTGGGCTTGGTTGGTTAAAGGATCAAATGGTAAATTATACGTATATTCTTCTCCCAATCAGGATAATCCATTGATGTCAACCTTAGGCTATAAAGGAGTGCCCATCATAGGAATTGATGTATGGGAACATGCCTATTATTTGAAATATACCAACAAAAGAGGAGATTATGTGAAGAATTTTTGGAATATTGTCAATTGGGATGTTGCCGAGAAAAATTATTCTAAAAAATAATTGGATGTATTTGTATATTTCAAAGATTAATATACCTTTGCGAACTCTTTGTTAAAAAGACAAGGTATTGGAGAGATGGCAGAGCGGTTTAATGCGGCGGTCTTGAAAACCGTTGACTGTAACAGGTCCGGGGGTTCGAATCCCTCTCTCTCCGCATCGACGATATGAAATATTATTTTTAATCGTTAAAATGGAAAGTTTGTAATTTAGTCAGATTACAAACTTTTTTTTGTGTGTAGCTCACCCGTAATTATTAGTTTTTTTGTCTTCTATAAACCTATCTAAAATATCCTTTGAAGGAACCATACAACTATCTCTTTTCCCAAACCAAGAAT
>CAKUWM010000386.1 GCA_934699305.1 uncultured Saprospiraceae bacterium
GCTTTACCATGGATGAAGGTAGAGTCAATCGAAATATTAAATCTGTTTCCGGACCATACTTGCGTACCATCGCCATTGGGGAATGCTTCTTCTTCAAGTCTGGTAAAGCGTTTATTCTCTTTGTTAAGATTGTAATCAGCCCACAATGAATAGATATTATTAGTGACTTCAACCGTGCCTATCCATCTCAATCCGGGTCGGATTTGATTGACATGACCAAATTCATGAGCGATGCCCCATAGACCCAGCTTATTAGGATTAGCAATACTTTCCGGCCCCCAAGTCCAGTCAAAATGGACTCCCTCACCTCCTGCATAATAACCACCTCCTGTCTCACATACAGCAAGAATGTGATTTTTGTATCTGTAATCGTATTTATATAATCCCATTTGAATCTTTTGCCAGTTAACAATAGAGTCATACATTTCTATTAAATGGTGTCCATCAAATGGAGAATTAAAACGCAAGGCTGATTTGTCATAAACCAAGTGAGCATAATTTCCAACAATATCGACCTTGGGGTAGCCTTGATTGGTCAAAATATGCACCCAATCTTCTTTTGTATGAACAATAGGATCAAAATATCCATTTGCTTTGCCATTGATTAAATTGGCACGAACAGGTTGAGCCGTTTCAGTCGAATCCGAGAAAAAAGAAATATAAGCCAACCCTGAATCTTTCATCACTATACTGTTTAAACCATCTTTTAGAAAATAAAGATGATCCGCTTGCGAAGCTTCGTTTGCCCAGTTCCGCACTCTTAGATAAACAGCCTGATCCTCAATACCCTCTATAGCGACAAGGGCAGTCTGACCTTTTTCAAAGGCTATTCCGGTAGCATTCTCAAAGCTATCATAAGCGGATACTTTCAATCGGGCACCTAAGTGTTGTATCGATTCAAAGGCATGATACGTCCTTTCACGAAGATCTTTATTATACGTTTGATTAAATAGGCATTGAGCCAACGATTGAAAAAATGGAAAAGATATGGTATCTATTTGACTTTGAGAAACAGATGGCAATAATTCAGAATATAGCTCATCCGTAAAAACATCTTGGTATAAGCCGCCGCCTGACAAATTTTTAGAATAAAATTCAATCTCAGCACAGCTTGCAAAGCCATTCGCCCCATTGTCAATGACGATTTTTAAATTATTAACATCCGCAATTGTCGGGAAAGATACCTTCGAAGGGATTCCACTTAAATTAAAATCATAATCAGTTATATGTATATAATTAGGATCGGCAGTTGTGTTATAAAAAATATGAGTCTTGCCAAAATTACCATTGTTGTTGCCGTCATTACGAGGATAGTAAATAAAATAGTCCATCGAAGGATTTGCATTAAAATGATAGATCAATTCAATCGGGAAATCGTCCGGATTCCCATCATAATTAGAATGGTACAAGGAAATAAAATCACCATCAACACTATTGTCGATATTTTCAAAAACCTGAAATGACGAAGCATATGAACCATCAGCATCAACAATTAATCGATTATCTTTCCCATCAGGAATACCTGCCATAACAAGACTACAATCTACACTCCCATCAGGCAAAACAGATTCCTCTCCAAAGAACCTCAATTCTGCACAGCTGGAAAAATCTCCGTAAGCTTCCTTCACAATGATTCTGAAGGCATATACATCATGTATAGTCGAGTCAAGGGTTATGCTTTTTTTCTCATTATCAATCGGCCAACTAATGTCAGAATTTCCTGCCTTAAAAAAAACATCCGGATTTGAGCGTAACGAAAATTGCATTTCAATTAACGACCAAATCCCATTATATCCCTCTTGGCGTGGCGTATATTCCAGAGCATTAATCCCGGGTACTATTGACGAGAAATAAAAAGTGAGGGTATCCGGGATGCCGACACCATACCAGTATGTATGATAGTCTGTAGCATCATTCCCATCCAATGCATTACCTATCTCCTGACCACCTTGCGGCCTTTGGGTAGAAGTGGCATAATATACCGGCATCAAATTCTGACTAAAGCCAATAAATAAAAATGAGAAGCATAAAATTGATGTAAAAAATATCTTGTTCATAACAGACAAATTAAAATCAAAGGTATTGAATTGCAAGAAAAAAATATCAAAAGCTTCATAATAGATATCAATATATAACCTCCCTAACGATCACAACCATAACTATTTTTTAAAAATATATCTTTTTTGACATTTTGACTAAATATCAAGTCCAATTAGTAAGAATATTGCATAATTAAATAGTTAAATTGATTGACATATATAAGCATTTCATTTTCAACAATTAACAATTTATTTACGACCACCTCCCATTCATAACATAATTTTAATTTTTTATTTGATTTCAAAATATTAATTAATTGAAATGAATGTTGATAATTTTTTATTTTTTTTACTTTTATTTTTATACAATTTAAATAATATGATTAGCTTTGCCAACTCACTTATATCACATTAAAATAACACTACGCCTATGAGAAAAAACTAAAACTCTTATTATCCAATATATGATATTACACATTCTCATTCACTCGTATTATAAACTCTTTCAAAAACTTGTTACATGAAAACAAAATTTACAGTTACATCTGTATTAGCAATATTGTTAATATTCATACAGATTCAATTTACTTATGGCCAATGTACGAATTCGACTTCTTACGGGTCAACCAATGCTCCATTAACTCAAACCCCGATAAATATTACAACGTGTGCTTTTCCAGGAGAATACTCCACTGTCAATAACTGTGTTGCAGGAAGCAGCTATGTTTTTACCGCAACAGGTGGAACGGGCAATTATATTACCATACATCAAGGCACACCGAGTGGAACAGTGTTAGGATATGGCTTCTCCCCTATTACTG
>CAKUWM010000387.1 GCA_934699305.1 uncultured Saprospiraceae bacterium
TATTATAACAATTAAATAATTTAATTATGGGATTTTTAAAAGAATTTAAAGAATTTGCCGTCAAGGGAAATGCAATGGATTTGGCTGTCGGTGTTATTATTGGTGCTGCTTTTGGCAAAATTGTAGATTCTATTGTCAATGATTTAATCATGCCGATAATAGGTACTGTATTTAATGCTGATTTTACAAATCTTTATATACCTCTGTCAGATAAAATAACAGCAGGAATGACTTTGGCACAAGCTAAAGAAGTCGGTCCGGTCTTTGCATGGGGTAACTTTGTTACTATTTTATTTAATTTTATTATTCTGGCATTTATCATTTTCATGATGGTTAAGGGTATGAATAACTTAAAGAAAAAAGAAGAAACTTCGACCGCTCCGGCTGCACCTTCTGCGACTGAAACTTTACTCTCAGAAATTAGAGATGAGTTAAAGAAAAGGTAAAATTGTTCAAAAAAAAAGAGTTCCGATGATACCGGAACTCTTTTTACTAATTAAATAATCTATTAAAAAGGAATTATAGTCAAGCCAATATTCCAAACATTCAATTGAGGACCTTCATTCTTCTTATACAAAGAGGCAAGATCATACATTCCAAATACACTCCATTCGCCGATTCCCAAGCGGACTGTTGCAGAAACATCAAACGGATTTTGATGAAATTGTGAAGAACTAGTTTGTTCTATTGTAGTTTTATAATTTGTATAGACACTTTGCTTTAAAATCTGCTTAAAGCGATAACCGACAACGACTCCTCCGTCAATATGAAAATTATACTTACTGCTTGGTTTTGTATTGATATTCAATAAAAGTGGTATTTGAATCTGTCCAAGAATCAAATTATTCTTTTTTAATTCGGAACCATATACAGATGGTAAAACTTCTACTTTATCTCTAGTATTATTCAATGTTACGTCATTCTTGAAACGTAAAACATCCCATTGAAAACCAAGGCCGGTAACAAATTTCAGATATTCTGTACCCAATTTAAACTTATGCTCAAACAAGTTAACATTAAAGCTAACAGATGGCTGATCAAGTCTCCATAAATCGTGATTTTGATTAGGTTGAAAATCTAAAAACTTATTAGTAAGTCCGACGACAGACATCTCAAATCCTGCCCAGACTCTTTGTGCCGGCCACCATTTCATTTTTCTCTTGTTCCATTTTTCAACATTATCATCCATATCAACATTACCTTCAATATAAACATCTTCAGGAGCATCCGGTACTATGAAATCAATAGAATCAACTTTTGGCGAAGCTGGATCTTTCAATATTTCTATATTCGACTGGTCATTGATCTCAGTATCCACAAATTTGCTGCCTGAAATTTTAATATTTGAGACATCATATGATTTTCCAAAAAGATAATCGGATACCATATCTCCTTCAACCATTGATGCGTCATTGGATTTAATGTTGAGTGACTTACATGTGCCGGACAACTTTATATTAGTGGCATCATTGGCTTCAACAACGACATTTTCAAATGTGGAATTAATATCAATTTTACTTGCATCGTTTCCTATTATTTCTGCCGATTTAGATAGTCCACCACTAACAGTTATTTGGGCTACATCATTTCCTTCGATTTGGTTAACATTAGAACATGTTATTGTCACGTTCTTAATTCCATTGATGTTTAGAACTCCATTCTTTACATCAATATTCATTCGATTACCGTTATTATCCCATATACCCGGTATTCCATTATCTTGTTTCACATGGACTATGGCATTATCATTGACAACTATTTTACTAAATTTAGTCAAGTCTTGTTTGGAATTAGCACCCTCAGAAGAATTATTCTGCGCATACATATTCATCGAAACGAATAGTAACATGGTACTGAAAATGAGTTGTTTCATTCTAAATTAAATTTCAAAAGTTATGTAAAAATTTCTATTATTTGGCAGTGCTTATTTCAAAGCCTGCAATTCTGATAGCCAAGCCATCAAATTTTCCTTTATCATCATAGGTGCCTGCTATATCAAATAACCCTTCAGATTTTATTATACCTCGCTGATTCTCAACAAAGCCATAAATCGCGGCAGATTTTCTATCCAGGTATTCAATTCTTTGTTTAATACCCTGTAGAACCATTGGTTGTTCAATTTTACTTTCTTTTCTTTGCATTAAGGCTATATCATAAACTCGATATGAACTTTCGGAAACTACGCGGCTTAATCCCAGTTTTGCAATCCGTGGCAAAATTGGCTGTATTCGATCAACTAACTTCAATTCATCTGAAGTAGCTTCAACCTTCGCAATAATTTCTTGATTCAAAGATGCTTTATCATTTACTTCTGCCGTTAACGAATTCCCTTCATTATCAATTCTATCCTTTTCCAACGTATTTTCCTTATCACGATAAGCGAAAGTATTCTTCTTAGTAGCTTTAATATCATTATCTACGACTTTTAAGCTATGTTGATCATAACTCAAAGATGCTGCCTCCATAGGCTTATCTGTTAATCCTGGCGTACTATTCATTTCACTAAAATTCTTTATACTCTTTTCATTAGCTCCATTTAATTTAACAGCAATTGGCTGTGTTTCTGCTTCATTGGAAAAATATTTGAATGTACCGATAGTAAACAATACACCAAGTAAGCAGGCAGCAACAGCGACATACATCATTCTTCGTGCCAATCCTTTCTTCTTTAATTCACTTTTTTGAGCATAAACCAGTGTTGTATCCGGAATTATTTTAGTCGCTAACAAAGCATCATAATGCCGTCGTAAAACATCATCTTGCTCAAGCCAACTATTCAGCTTTACCATTTCTTCGCTACTGATGAATCCTTCTACAGCACCAAACATCAATTCTTCTTCTTTAATCGAAGGTTTGTAT
>CAKUWM010000388.1 GCA_934699305.1 uncultured Saprospiraceae bacterium
CTGTAACAGTTGATGTCAAAGGCTTTTCACCTTCTTTCATCATACCAATAATCTCAACCGGGTTGTTAACATTGATAACACCTCTCTCAATACGTCCTGTAGCAACAGTACCACGACCAGTGATCGTAAATACGTCTTCAACAGGCATCAAGAAAGGAAGGTCAGTCAAACGTGCAGGTTCAGGGATTTCATTATCTACTGCATCCATCAATTCTTTGATCTTAGCTACGTAAACAGGATCACCTTCCAAAGCTTTCAAAGCAGAACCTTGAATAACAGAAGAGTTTGTTCCATCAAATTCATATTGATCCAACAATTCTCTGATTTCCATTTCTACCAATTCAAGCATTTCAGGATCATCTACAATATCCACCTTATTCATGAAAACTACAATCTTAGGAACACCTACCTGGCGAGCCAAAAGAATGTGCTCTCTAGTTTGAGGCATTGGTCCGTCAGTCGCAGCAACAACAAGGATCGCTCCATCCATCTGTGCAGCACCAGTAACCATGTTTTTAACATAGTCGGCGTGACCCGGACAATCCACGTGTGCATAGTGACGATTGACCGTCTGATATTCTACGTGTGAAGTATTAATAGTAATACCTCTTTCTTTTTCTTCCGGAGCATTGTCAATTGAATCGTAACTCTTGGTTTCTGCCAATCCATCAGCAGCTAACACTGAAGTGATAGCAGCCGTAAGAGTGGTTTTACCGTGATCCACGTGACCAATTGTACCCACGTTAAGGTGTGGCTTGCTCCTGTCAAATGTTTCCTTTGCCATCTAATGAACTTTTTTAATATTTTAAATTATACAATTACTAAACTTTAAACAAGTAAAAGCCGGTACATAAATGCCCTGCTACTTGCTTTTTTTATTTATATTTGAGAACACTATATTGTCCCTATTTATTACATACTTAGAGCTGATGAAGGGATTTGAACCCTCGACCTCTTCCTTACCAAGGAAGTGCTCTACCCCTGAGCTACATCAGCATTTGTGCGAATTTCAGTTATTCTTTGCTTACATGTAGCACAGTCTCTTTTCATATTAGAGCGGGAGACGAGGCTCGAACCCGCGACCTACAGCTTGGAAGGCTGTCGCTCTACCAACTGAGCTACTCCCGCAAATGATAATATTTCTTGGTGTAATTGAAAGGAACATACTGTTTCAAACATAGGTGGGTAGAGAAGGATTCGAACCTCCGTACTCGCGAGAGAACAGATTTACAGTCTGTCGCCTTTAACCACTCGGCCATCTACCCTACGCAAATAATAGAGCCAGTGGAGGGATTCGAACCCCCGACCAGCTGATTACAAATCAGCTGCTCTGGCCAACTGAGCTACACTGGCATTGAATCTCGTTATACTTTATTTGTCTGTCAATTAAAGTATAATGAATCCAACTTATTTATGGCAACGCTGTTCCGCGTTTTTCGGTCTTTTCAATCACATCTCATGAACTTTTTCATAAGCGAGTGCAAAGATAAGACTTTGTTTTATATTTCATACTGTAGTCTTATTTTTTTTTTACCTTTTTTTTGATTTTTTATCCAACATTTGACTACAATAATGCAACTCTCTGTATTTCAGCAAAATATATATTCAAATAAATTTACTATTCGCTTTATATTAACACCTCAATTTGTTCTGAAATGAAAATTTCACTCAATAATTTTTATTATATATCCTTTTATTTTAATTCCAGATTACCAAATATGTTATTCAGGAACGGCTTTATCTAAATATGCTTTTTAAAAATAGCATGATCAGCCCAAAATGTACCAAATGGAATTATTGAAGCAGCAAGTGCTATCGATGTTGTTTTATTACTCCATTCTAATCGGCTACCCGTCAACCAAACTATTACAATATATACTATAAATAGTACGCCATGTATATAACCTGTAAATTGATTTAATTGGGGCATTTCCCATATATATTTTAATGGCATAGAAACAAATAAAATGAGCAGGAACGATATACCCTCTGCCCATGCGACCACTCTTAGGGTATTTACAATACTTTGACTCGTCTTACTCATTCCTTTTCTGTTATAAGTTCTGCTTCCAATCCAATCTCTGCATTCAATAAAAGAGATATCGGGCAATTATCCCTCGCGTCTATGGCGGCTTTATTAAAATCTACTTTTGAAATCCCAGGAACGATACACCGTGTTGATAATAATATATGTGAAACCTTACCATCTTCCAAGGTCACAGCTGTATTGGTATCAATTTGATCCGCTACATAACCCATTTCATTGAGCACAAAGCTCAATTTCATTGAATAACACGCCGCGTGCGCTGCTCCAATGAGCTCTTCCGGATTGGTTCCGGCTTTGTCGCCAAACCTCATTTCAAAATTATAAGGAACACTATCTAAGGCTTTACTTCTGGTGCTTACATGACCCACACCTTCTTTCCCGGTTCCCTTCCACTCTGCACTCGCTCTTCTAATTATTTTCATTTCTCTTTTTGCGGTTTAGAACAAAGAATTGTTCGAATTGTTTTCGACTCAATTTTTTTATGATGAATTATTCTTTTTTCGAATTAACCCAAAATTCCTTTCAAAGACAATTTTCTTTACCGATATTCTGAAGTAGGCATTTATCCTCAGTCAATCACATCCATCGACTACATCATCTATATTATCCGTCAAATCATGGTAAAGTCCTATTGGAATGTGATGATCTGACTCATTTTTTATCCTTTCATGATATGCCAACCTCTTTAGTCGATCTAAGTCCATATACTTCTGCAAGACGATATATAATATAGTTTTTTCCATTTCATCATTCTTTTACATAAAAGCAATAACCACCAAATTGATGAAATCTTTTTTCAGGTTTCTGCAT
>CAKUWM010000389.1 GCA_934699305.1 uncultured Saprospiraceae bacterium
CCGTTTGGCAGTGCTTAAGCTCATATTTAATTGTTCACTGATGTCGGCTGCTGTTATATTCCGGTTCTGCTTTATCAAAGAAAATACAGTGTCATTTACAGTGTCATTTTTTGATTTTACAGTGTCACTTTCCTCTTTTACAATATCCATGTAATGAACATGCATTTCTCTGTTTCTTAACGAATAACTTTCTTTCAGGAGCAAGTTCGAAAGAAAGCGGACAAGGTATTTGTCTGTCTTATGAATACCTTTAGATAAATCTTCATAGTTAGCCCGCACAAGCGCATTGCGAAAATACCATGAATACTCGGCAAACAAATCGTTATTTACCTCCTTAAAGCCCAGTTTGCGCAGGTACTTGATCAGAAAAATGGCCGTTGTTCTCGTATTACCTTCTCCAAAGAGGTGAATCTGCCATAGATAGCTGATAAAAAGCGCTATATGTTCTATGGTTTCCTGAGGGCTTAATCCTTTATAGCTGAATTTCTTTTCCTGTTCAAAATCATATTCCAGGGTTTCTTTCAAACTCCCGGCGGTGGCGTATAACACCGTTTCACCATTCAGCACCCATTCTTTTTTGGTGATGTTGTAATCGCGAATTTTGCCTGCATGGCTGTAGATCCCTTGGAATAATCTCCGATGGATAGTGAGGTATTCGACAGGCGAAAACGTAAATGTTTGCTCACTCAAGATTTCTGCCACGCGTGCCGAAACCTTGTCCGCTTCTTCAGTCCTGTCTTCCTGGGTGTCAGGGGTATTTTTTAAAGGGTGCTGCTCATAATAACTATCAATCCGGTGTTTTACTTCTTCAATGGTGATATCGCCCTCAATATTTTGCCTGGCAGTGGCTATCAAATAGTCTGACGGCGTTAATCCGTCAACCTGCTGCAGGCCAATTGCCGTTTTCCAGATTTTTGCCTTTTCTGCTTTGTCCGGCTCACCTTGCCGTAAATATTCTTCGAAATTATCCATCTGGTTGCTGTTCGTAGCCGGGATAGTCCGGTGTTATGACATAGCACAAAGTTAAGTCTTAATTTGCCTATATCTGATTTTGAGTTATAATACTACGCCGTTTTTGGTTATCTTTCATTGGGGTAAAAGATAAATGATGTATTTAAATTTTAATTGAAGGCTCATTGACTTTTAATTACAGCAAATTCGCCTTAATTAGAACCCGGATTGCTGACATGGCGATCAACTTTTCTGCATTGATGTTTATTTTTCAGACAAAAGCAAACCGTTTGTTTGAAATTTGAATCAAACCATTTCCTGTAAGGACCCAAACTTCATGCTTAGCGGATTTCTCCGTACATCCACCAGTACTTTTCTTTATTAATCTCACTAAATATTCTTCCAGCGAAATGCCTTCATAATACCCTATGGTAAACAAAACGGTTTCATCAGAAACGGGACTTGCGTTCAAAACCTTCTGGTAATACGTTTCCTCCAGAATTTCCTTTGCCTTCCGGCTTTTGATGGCCCAAAACGGATAATTGATATAGGTATGCTTCATCAAAGAAACGCCGTTCATAGCGCCATACCGGTTCTTTATTTCCTGAATATTTTTCTGGTCTGCCGGTTTTAGTGATTTAAAGTAAGGGGTGGTTTCATTTTTCTTAAAATCAGATTCCGTTTCCGTCAATATCCCCCTTTTCACCATTGCGGTCAGATCTGCGTTTGCCGAAAAGGAATAACAGTCGTATTTATAAGGCACAAAATCATAATCCGGCTTTACCCTGCTGACGGCTCAGCAAAAACAACAGCTTCTGAAGACGAATTTTTTCTAATTCATTTCCAAAAGCTTCCAATAAACCTAATATGATTTTTCTTCTGTAGAACATGGTGCAAGTATATGAAATTGTGCGTAGTGATGTGTGATTTTAAAAGGTTCAGTTATTAATATAAAGGGGGTGGCAATCTGGTTCTGTCAGAGATAGGAATCCACCCTTCTTAAGTTTATGGTGTGGGAGAGCAGCTAGCTGATTTTATATTTTCCTAAGCAGCATTTTTGTAAAACAAAAAATATGGAAGTGTTCGCTTTTAATAATCCCGATTGGGTATACCTGATTGGCTTCAAACTATTTAAATCACCATATTATTTGGTTTCCATTAATAGCCTTACTTGTTCTTAAATTTCTAATTTTTGCAATTGTGATACTTTCAGGATGAGTTACAGAATATTCTTTATCATAATATTGCTCTTCTATTTCAAACTCTATTGCTTTTTCTAAAATAAAATCGTTATCAATTACATCAGGAACGAATGCTATATTGTCTGAATAAAAATCATTCCCCACACTTGGGTATATAATACATTCAAAATCCCCTTGATTTCTTTGGTAATTCATATCATATAATGTTGACTCGGCAAATAGTGCCGATATTATATATTCATAGTGATGATTTACTTCTTTTGTGAATTCTTCACCTATTAAATCTAAATAGTTTTTAGCAAATCTAAAAAATTGAGAATGCAGCTCTTCTTTGTAATGTTCAAAAGCCTCGTTAGCTTTTTTAACTCCCTTATTTACAGCTCCGGCCCTCTCACTATTTGAGATTGCATATCCCTTGAATTCATTTCTATTCTTTGGTACCCAAATACCAACAGTTATTAGCTTGTGCTTGGGAGGTTTTATCTCTTTAAGGGAGGTATTTATGTTCTCACAAGAATAGAATAAAGTACAATTTGAAGTATTAGCTCTATTAAATCGTCCTATTTTTTTAACAATGTCAAGTGGAGGATAGGTTAAATATTTTATGTCTGTTATCCTTTCATTAAGCCCTAATACGCTTTCATTTACCACTAGTCTATAAGTTGAAAAAACCTTTACATTGTTTGAAGC
>CAKUWM010000390.1 GCA_934699305.1 uncultured Saprospiraceae bacterium
AACTCCACGTAAATTAATGGATGTGAGTATCTTGAAAAAGAAACAATGGAGTCCTGTCATATCTTTGAAAGAAGGTCTTATGAGCGTTTATCGGGATAAGTTTCTCACTGATAATTAAAAGAATTACATAATCAAAGAACAATCCGGATTAGATTTTATGAATTCATCTTTTCCTAATAATTAATTTGAGTTAAACTGTATTGTTGAGGATATGAATAAGAACTATTACATTGCCATCATGGCAGGCGGCGTAGGGAGTCGATTTTGGCCGGCAAGTCGGGAATCCAGACCCAAACAATTCATTGATATGTTGGGTACAGGAAGGTCGTTGTTACAGCAGACTTATGATCGCTTTAGCCCGATAATTGAGTCTGAAAATGTCTTCTGTGTAACTAACCGTTCTTATCATCATTTGGTAAATGAGCATTTGCCAGAAATTCCATTGCAGAATATTATCGGTGAGCCATCGCGTAATAATACAGCACCAAGTGTCCTTTTGACGGCCATATTGATAGCGCGACACAATCCAAATGCCGTCATAGGTTTCGTCCCTTCTGACCACCTTATCTTAAAAGATGAACACTACAGAGAAATTTGCGTAAAAGCGATGAGGTGTGCAGAACAACATGATGTCATTGTAACCTTAGGAATCCAACCAAATCGTCCCGACACCGGATTCGGGTATATTCATTACAATAAGAGTCCCGAGTTTGATGTAATACACAGAGTTATTGAATTTAAAGAAAAGCCGGATATCCATACTGCTGTCAAGTTTGTTGAGTCCGGTGATTATCTATGGAATGCCGGTATGTTTTTTATGAGCATCAAAACATTAATAGAAGCATATATCAAACATGCACCGGAAACTTATGACACCCTTCAACCATTGATGGAAGCTGAAGAAAACGAACTTGCCAATTTGATTGAACAGTTATATCCTTTGACTCCCAATCAATCCATCGATTTTGCAATTATTGAAAAATCCTCTAATGTAAATACAATCCCTTCAGATATCGGCTGGTCTGATCTGGGAACATGGGCATCTTTATTTCAAGAGGTGGCAAAAGATGACTTTGGAAACGCCGTTATGTGTGATCATATTATTCTTGAAAATGTTTCTAATACTTTAGTTAAGAATAATACAGATAAATTAGTAATTTTGAGAGATATTAAAGATTTGATTATCGTAGAAGAAGAGGATGTATTGATGATATATCCTATGGATAAAGAGCAGGATATCAAAAATTTAGGTATAAAAATACGTACTGATTTTAAAAAACACTTATAAAACAATTGAATAAAAATAGAAAAAGAATCGTTTTAGTTGCCAATTCGACTTGGAATTTTTTTAATTTCAGATTGAATTTAATTGAAACATTGGTTGTTCGTGGGTATGAAGTTATCTTGCTTTCGCCGGTAGATCAATATCTTCCTACTCTATTGAAGCAGATTAAAATCCGGCATATTGCATTAAAAAAGCTGGATCGAAAAAGTGTTAATCCCATTAAAGAACAGGCTTTATACCGAGAGTTTAAAAGGATCTATAGGGAATTAAATCCGGATTTGATTATTCATTACACAATAAAGCCAAATCTTTTTGGAAATTGGGCAGCTAAATCCCTGGGGATTCCGTCTGTCTGTGTCGTAACAGGTTTAGGATATGTGTTTCTGCATGATACTCTTGTAAATACTGCTATTAAGCAAGTATATAAAAAATCATTGTTAAAAGCCGATTTAGTGGTTTTTGAGAATGAAGAAGATAAAGATCAATTTATTGATGAAGGGTTTGTAAAATCTAAAAATGCAGTTGCTGTCAATGGTTGTGGGATTAATTTAGAGCATTTTAAACAAGCACCGGAGGTATCTTATGACGATGACAAAATGGTATTTACCTTTCTGGCACGATTGATATACGACAAGGGCATAATAGAGTTTATTGAAGCGGCGAAGGATGTAAAAAGTAGATATCCTAGTATAGAGTTTTGGGTTGCAGGCGAAGTTGATGAAGGTAACCCAACATCCATTAAAAATGAACTTCTTTATGAATGGGTAGAAAAAGGAATCATCAAATATTTTGGACACGTACGTGATGTCCGCCCCATTATAGCAAAATCCGGTTGTGTCGTTCTGCCATCCTATCGTGAGGCAATGGCGAGGACTCTTACAGAAGCGCTGGCTATGGGAAAGCCTGTCATTACCTGTGATACAAGCGGCTGCAAAGCAGTAGTCGATGATGGTATCAATGGATTTTTAGTTCCTGTTAAAAATATTTCAGCACTCGCAGACACGATTGAAAAGTTCTATCTACTGCCGGAAGCAACCAAGCAGATGATGGGCAGAAGTGGTCGTAAAAAAGTAGAATCCGAGTTTGACGATGTCATTGTCACAGGTCAATATTTAAACTTAATCGACCAACTCATTTTTTGATATTGGAAAAAAATATTCTTTTCCTCCTGTATAACTTCCCACCTGAGTTTGGCACAGCTCCAAAGCGAAACCGACAAATGGTCGAAAACTTTATACCTCTTTTTCAGCACTACTTTATCATCACAAAGAAGAAGGCTGACAGAGAGAAAGAAAAATCCTTATTTGAAATAACTGCTTTTGACTATCGAAATTTACTTCGTTTTTTCAGTCGGTCTGGTTATGTTTCAGAATCTGTTAAGGATAATCTCTTCAGTAAATTTTTTATTAAGCTAATCAACACCTTTCCAATCAATGTCCTTATCGGTGAGGGTGGAGGATTATATCTTTGGAATGCCTATCGTAAAGCAAGCTGTTTAATCCGGGAACAGGGCATTACCCATATTTATTCGTCGTATCGACCTATTTC
>CAKUWM010000391.1 GCA_934699305.1 uncultured Saprospiraceae bacterium
TTATTATTCTTCTTTTTTCAGAAACAATTGGGTTATGGTTTGTAAATTCCCAAATGCATATCCCATCAGGAAGATTGGCTGCTGCAAATTGGGTATATCAGGCGTCTGTTATTTCATTTATAATATCTATTTTGGGTATTCCCTATTATGCGTCTATAATAGCCAATGAAGATATGAATATTTTTTCTATTATCAGTATTGCAGAAACCATATTAAAGCTAATTATAGTATTTTTGTTAGAATGGTTTTCATTTGACAAATTAATATTTTATTCATTATTAATGACATTGGTAACCTTGATTACTCAGTTTTCCTATTCTTTTGCGTGTAAAATAAAGTATAATGAATATAAGCATAATCACCGTTTGAATATACATTTGATTAAAGAAATGGGTGGATTTGCCAATTGGAATCTATTGGGCGCCTTAGCAGGCGTTGGCTATGGGCAGGGTGTAAATATAATGCTTAATTTATTTTTCGGACCCACTGTTAATGCAGCCCGAGGATTAGCATTTCAGATACAGGGTGCAGTTAATAGTTTTTATACGAATTTTCAGCTGGCTGTGAATCCGGCTATTACGAAGTCTTATGCGCAGAACGATAAAAGATATATGCATCAATTGGTTTACAAATCTACTCGTTTGTCTTTTTTTTTACTTTTGATAATTACTTTTCCCATAATTCTTGAAACAAATTACATATTGAATCTATGGCTAATAAATATTCCAAATTTCACATTAATTTTTACGCGATTAACTTTGATAGATATACTTATCGGTTCTTTATCAGGTGCACTACAAACTATGGTGCAGGCAACAGGTAGAATTAAGCTATATCAAATACTTGTTAGTGGAGTTTTATTGTTAAATTTACCAATATCTTATGTAATGTTGAAGATTGGTTGCCAGCCAGAAATTACTTTCTATGTTTCTATCTTATTGTCAATTATTGCTCTATTTGTAAGATTAAAGATTTTAAATACAATTGATGATTTCCCCATTGAATTATTCTTAAAGAATGTTTTGTTTCCTGTTCTAACTGTTTCACTGGTCATCGTTTTTTTTACCTTAATATTTAACCGATTTGTTAATAGCAGTCTGTTAAACTTGCTCTTCGCCTTTTCCGTATCAATAATTGCCGTTTGGTTAATTGGAATTACAAAAAGCGAAAAGCAAATTGTTGAGAGAAAATTAGCAGTTTTTTTAATTCGAAAAAAAAATAAATAAGTGGATATATTAATCATTGCCGAGAATATTGGATTAACTGCGCCAGGTATAGTTTATGAAAGACTAATATCAGGGCTTTCGAAACATCACGATATTGATGTTTTAACTACAACTTTTAATGGCGATCACAAAATTTGTAATAATATTTATATTCAGGAATATAACAAACTAAGAAGTAATAGAGTAAACTATCATGTTGATAGGTTACAGATAGGGTTGATTTCTGTTAATATTTTTGATGTTCTTTGGGCAAAAAAAGCGAAAACTAAAATAACAAAAAGATATGATATTATTTTCTCATTTATCTCTTTTTCCCACTATTTGTCATTGGTAGCAGGATATGAGATTGCAAAGAATGGATCGAAACTTCTCATTTATTCAGTAGACGCAATTCCTCCACCTTCTGGATGGCTTAGCGATTCATTTTTGATTAATGGCACTAATAAAATGCTTAAGAAGTATTTTTCAAGTGCTGATGCATTCTTTTCATCAAATGAAGCTATGTTAAATTATCAATTGCGAAAATTTAACTTTAAATGGAACTTGATCAGTGGTGTTATTTATACTCCCGGCCCAAATAAAGAGTTCAATTTGCCGTATGATAAAATAAAAAATCCCGTTTTCTTATATACGGGAGGTATTTACGGTCCAAGAAAACCATCATACTTATTAAATGCTTTTAAAAAAATTTTAAAACTATATCCAAAGGCTAAGCTAGAATTCATTGGAACCAAGATTGATGAAATCCATTTCGAAAATTTCACATTGGAAGAACGAAATCATATTATATTTCATCCATTTACGAAAGATTTAAGAAGTTATTACGAACGTTCAACTGCATTAATAGATATAGACGCAGATTTGCCTTATGATGTGTTTTTATCAAGCAAAATTACTAATTACATTTATGTTAATCGAATTATAATTTCGGAGACTGGTTTGAAAAGTCCATCAAGAAGAATTTTCAAAGATATTCCTTCAATCTTTCAATGTAACCATAATGAAGTTGAAATAAAACACGCTATGATAAAAGCAATTGATGTTTGTAAATCAATGAATTATGATGATAGAGAAAATATAAAAAAAATGTTTGATATTAAAACAATAGTTGATAGATTAAATATTGAATTAAAAAAGTTACAAATTCCTCGTAATAAAAAAGATGAGAGTTTTAATTGTTAGTGATGGATACCCTCAGAACCCAACCTCTATAAATGGGATATTTCCTTTGGATCAAGCAAAAGCTTTGCAGCATTTGAATGTGGATGTAATTCTAGCTTCTGTTGATCTTCGATCTGTACGTCGCAGAAGAAAATTAGGCTTATATTGGGATGAAAAAGATGGTATAAAAATAATTAATTACTCTTTTCCATTGGGAAGGTTTCCGCTCAAAGTGTTATCATATGTTGGGAAAAAAGTATTATTAAGGATATATAAGGAAGTTATAAATAAATATGGTGAACCTGATTTAGCTCACGCTCATTTTTTAGTTATTGGTAATATTGCAACAATTCTTAAAGAGAAATTCAACCTCCCTTTAATAATAACCGAACATAGTAGCGCTATCAATAAAAATAAATTACCTGAAAAGATTATTAAATTAG
>CAKUWM010000392.1 GCA_934699305.1 uncultured Saprospiraceae bacterium
GCATAACCTTGTGTCGCAACCATGTATAACGATCTCCAGCAGGGAACATGTTGATAGTTACCCATCCAAGTTATGTATATTAGCTTCGTAGCTACCCCCCTGATTTGCTTCCTGAATTGTGGTAGTCCATAGTTTATTATTTCACTTCTAATTAGTTGATCATCCTTATCATGATACCTGGTCTCTCGTAACAGCCCATTTGAAGTTTTTATTCGGGTAGGAAGACCAGTAACATACCTGTTTGGAAAAATATTGGGGTACTCTGGGTCCGATTCCTCCTGGTTATAAAAGTAATATTCGGTATAGCCGTTTGAATAATCATCCCCTTCAGACACAATCACTTTATCATATCCTACAATACTACCCATGGCTGAAGTTGCCAAAGGCGATGTGCTCCAGGAAGAGCCTAAAATAGCAATAGGCGGTGCCATTTGATCGCCCTGGGTACAGTGGTACTCAGCATGATAGTTTGGAAACAACATCAATCGCCCTGTAGACGTCCGGGGTGCCGAGTTGGATAGCGTAAATGTATAATCGTATTTTTTAATTTTGGGAGCAGCGGTCAGATTTTCTATAGAAATTATTTTTTTAATCCGAAGCCCACCTGCTGTTTTTGCAAAAACATTTTTGGAATTAAGGGAAATTACCCTCGGTTTAATCTGTATTTTTTGGACATTTACTTGAATGTTAAATCCTTGGCGCCTATATACTTTCAGCTCGTAGGTTCCGTTTGTTAAAAGAATCGTTTCTTTTTTTGTCCTGATTGGATCAATTGAATGAGGAGTAGTTGGTGGCACACAATGATTGTTATAGTTCTCAATAAAAAAGGACAAAAAATCGGACATCTGCCGTTCAACAATATTACTTGTGGAATTCACATTCTTTAGCACACACCAGGGCTCATTACCAACATATAAAGTTCCCGGATCTACTACATTACAGGGAGTTGGGGAAGTTGCGGATGCATAATATGTCATCATTGAATTGATGGTGATCTCTGCTTGAGGTTCTGAAATTGTAAAGTTTACTGTCTCATATGGTTGACTATCGTTTTCCGTTGTAACCAGTCCCGTAATCCCAATTGGAATATTGGTTTCAAAATCAGTTATCCTAAAAGCTTCATTTCCAAATTGGTAATAATCATGTGGCTCAAATTCAAATTCTGTAATACCACCGGTTGGATATTTTATTTTATTCAAAACGCCACTTTTCATATATAAAGGATTCGGTTGTCTGTTAGCTCCTCCTAAAAAGAAATGTTTATATAAATAGGTATCTAAGTATGTCCCCATCGGAATTCGGGAGGTGTTCGTTGTAGCACCATTGTAGTAACCCCAAAAATCCTGGGCATTGGTATATTTTGAGGGCAAAGGAAAAGTCTCATCATAAAAAAAATCATAAAAAGGATCACAGGCATTTGATCCACATATTCTAACCTTTTCAAGCTTTAATCTCTTTAAACTATATTGGTCTGTTCCTGTAGCAGTAGGATTAAAATAGCTAAACCCAAACTCTACCCTTCGAAGTATATTTCCATTTTTATTTTGTACAATTATGTTATCAAGTTTTTGCGGACCGCTTTGATTACTCATCCAGGTTAAATAACTGGGCATGTTAGTCAGATAGCCGTATGTGCCTAAGCCTGAAGTTATGGGCATCAAATCATCACGTAATGACTTATTGAAAATAACCTTACCCAAAGCAAAGTTGATTTCCTTTAGATAAATGTGATTTGTAAATATTTTTGTGACGATTGTTTGAGCAGGGGGAAAATAACATTCGTTTTCTATGGCAGTAGGAAATTGATCCGCTATAACAGTCCTCTCCTGGTCAGAAATAGATATTCTGGCTGAACCAAAGCGGGAATTTTTTACTCCTGGAGCTCCTGTTATATCAACTACGTCATAGACGTAACTAACTTCTTCTCCTAATGGTGTTATTATCTTATCCAGGTACCAGGCACTTACGGCTAAATCTTCTGCAGAGTTAAACCCATTTGTTGTTAGGTCAAATTGGCCCTTTTCAGGTCCCTTCCCATGCGATCCGATGCCATTATGAGTTTCCGTCAATTCCATTGTATTAAAATGATAGGCAAACCCGTCTGATGTTCTGATGATCCAGGTAAAAGAGCTTTTATCATACTTGATATCGATTTTCTCCATTTTCAGCGGAGTGCCGGTTACATACGATAAAGATTGGTTTTGCCCCCTTTCAAGAACAAACGATCCACTTTTTCCAAGAAAATTAAAATAAAAGATATCCGGCTCTGTATCTATTTCATTTAGACAGATCATTTGCTTGAAAAGGGTTGATGACTCTTCAATCGTTTCATACGGAAAGCCATTATAGTTTATTGCTCCCGGCATACTAACATTGGAGTATCCGTCATTGGAAAACTGTAAGTCATCACCTCCTTTTATTGTTCGGGTAATAATCCCCCCTGCATTGAGCGTCCAGCCAAGTCCTATCCAACTCGCGTCCTGCTCCATCGTTATTCCTGATGCATGATAGCTGATGTCTATTGGAATTTTTACATCGCGGTATTCAATTGTATAAATTGGAATGTTTATTTTTGGCACTCCGGTATAAGTACTAACAGGTATATTTCCATACATGGCAAGCGCTGCTGCATCAGGAGAAGGAGGTATTATCTTTGTGCTTTGTTGGGCTTGACAAACAGAAGATAATAACGTAATGAAAATAGCAATAAATTTTTTCATGTTAAGATAATTTTTACAACCCATACCCCACCCGCCACAACAGTGCAGGTGTACGCGGTATTTGTTGCTTATATAAAAAATCATAGAGTAGTTGCATATTGCCCTCCAC
>CAKUWM010000393.1 GCA_934699305.1 uncultured Saprospiraceae bacterium
GTTGTCGGTTGTGAGTTGTCAGTTGTCAGACAACGGCGAACCGATAACAGACAACAGACAACAGACAACAGATAACCGATAGCAGACAACAGATAACCGATAGCAGGCAACCGAAAACAGATAACCGATAACCGTGAATAACATCATACTCAAAGCCTCCAACATCAGCAAGCAATACCGATTAGGTACTGTGGGCACGGGCACGATTAGCCATGACCTGAACCGTTGGTGGCATAAGGTGCGTGGCAAGGAAGACCCCTTCTTAAAAGTGGGTGAGTCCAATGACCGCAGCACCAAAGGTACATCAGAATACGTATGGGCTTTACAGGATATCAATTTTGAAGTGCAACGTGGCGAAGTCTTGGGCATTATCGGTAAAAACGGCGCTGGTAAGTCCACCTTATTAAAAATTTTATCCCGCGTCACCAGCCCAACTACGGGCGAAATCAAAACAAAGGGCCGGATTGCCTCACTTCTGGAAGTAGGCACAGGCTTCCATCCTGAATTGACAGGACGCGAAAACATCTATTTGAATGGCGCTATTTTGGGGATGACCAAAAAAGAAATCAAAGCCAAAGAGGAGGAAATAATTTCGTTCTCCGGTTGTGAACGTTATATTGATACGCCTGTGAAACGCTACAGCAGTGGGATGCGGGTGCGCTTGGCATTTGCCGTGGCGGCGCATTTAGAACCTGATATTTTAGTAATTGATGAGGTGTTGGCGGTAGGTGATGCTGAATTTCAAAAGAAGGCGGTTGGGAAGATGCAGGATATTAGCAAAGGTGAGGGGCGGACGGTGTTGTTTGTGAGTCATAATATGGCAGCTGTAAAGAGTCTGTGTACGCGAGCGATTGTATTGGAGAATGGAAAAACCGTTTTTGAGGGAGGAACCGACGAAAGTGTAGATTATTATATCGCGAAAAATAGTGATAAAATCATCAAAATGAATTATTCTTCTTTAGATGAAAATTCACTTTTTCAAGAAATTTCTATTAAAAATAATATAGTATCGTCAGGAAAAACTTTAAGAATAGATTTTAAAATTCATCCTAAAATTAATGAAGATAAAATCAACATTCATATTGGAGTTTATGATTTTAATGATGAGAAGGTTTTGCATATTTCTTCAGAATATTTTAATGATGGATATATAGACTCAAAAAATAAAAACCCGATTTGTGAAATCCATAAAAACCCACTCATCCAAGGGTTTTATTATATTAATGTCGGAATAGTGGTGGATAATACTGTAGCAGAGGAATTAAAAAAATGCTTGATATTTGAAGTGATGAACGGGGATTTTTTCAATACAGGGATTATTTTGAAACCTTCAACATTAAAGGCAAAAGCGTTGGCACATTACAAGTGGTGTTAATAAGTCAATATTCAAAGTTTTTATGACTAAATTCTTGTAAACTTGCATTCTCAATCAAAAATCGGATAAATTACTTTTTATGATTAAAATTGCACACTTTGGGACTTTTGATGTAGACAATTATGGCGATTTGCTTTTTCCACATATCGCAGAATATAGATTACCACATTATAAATGGGAACATGTTTCTCCAACGAATAATATTACTGTTTTTAAAGACGGCATGCCAATTATCCCATTTGAATGTGCAAGAGAAAAGCAATTTGATTGTATTTTAATTGGTGGGGGAAACATTTTACATTTAAATCACAACCAAAATACGGTATATAATAAGATTGAAGGATTTGCTTATGCTGATCTATGGGTTGGTGCCGCAAAAATCGCAATGGAGCAAAAAATACCATATATTTTTAATGCTCCAGGTGTTTCAAGAAATTTTGTTGATTATTTACATAAGAGGATTGCTTTAGCAACTTTTAAAAACTCTAATTATATAGCATTAAGGGAGAGAATAAGTGTTGAAATGGCAGAAAGTATTTCAACTATCAAAACTAAGTTTAATTGGAGCGCTAACGTTGTTCCAGATACTGCTTTTGATATTGATAAAATGTGGCCATTAGACATTTACAAGTCAACTGAATATATTAGCGTGAATCTTAATGAACGTTACCATAAACCTATCGATGATACGGCGGAAAATTTAGATGAAATATCTAAAGAGCTAAAAATGCCAATCAAGCTTATAATAATAGGAAATTGCCATGGTGATTACGAGTTTACTAAAAAGGTGTCAAATAGAATGCAAGCTGAACATCAGGTTGTTGAGTCTGACAGTTTGAAGAAAGTAGCGCATCTTATAGGCAATTCTAATTATTTTTTTGGTTCTTCAATGCATGGCTTTATAACCGCATTGTCTTATAATGTTCCAGCTTTTTTAATTTTGAATAAGACTCCTTTACATAAGTTTACGGGTTTATTGGAAATTACAGAAATTGATGATAAAGTCATTTGTGAATCTTTTAAAGATGTGCGAAACGTGCTTAATTTCCCTGCGATTTTAGATATTGAAGTGAGAAAGAAAATTCAATCCGACCTTGACAAACATTGGCGTAAAATAGATCATATTATTAAAAATGAAAAAATCGTGGGTGTTTCAAAAACGGTACATAATTTTCATAAATTATTAAAATTTCAATTAAAGTACAACAGGCTTCGAAATTGGATCTAACCTTTTGGGAAATGAATGAGTATATAATTATCGTAACTTTCAACGGCATGGCCTGGATTGATACCTGTTTGAAAAGTTGTATAAACTATCCTACTATAGTTGTTGATAATGCATCCGATGACGAAACTGTTTCCTTTATTGAGACAAACTATCCAAATGTTAAATTATTGAAGCATACTTCTAACTTAGGTTTTGGTCAAGCCAATAATATTGGTATCCGCTATG
>CAKUWM010000394.1 GCA_934699305.1 uncultured Saprospiraceae bacterium
CTTCTATTCAAGTCAGCCAGCATACATCTAACAAATTTTATAACAGGAGTAGCGACTATTATCTTTTTCATTTTCAGATAGAAAAGAACTTATTTTACTTGAAAGAAGGCAATATTGAGCTTTATTCAAAGAAAAATGTAGAGAATATTGCCGAGAACTTGGATAAGTTCTATATCGCCGAGAAGTTGAAATACTATTGTGAAATCTTAGGGAGGGAAGCATTGTCCAATATTCAATATAATTTTAACTTTATATCAGAATTACTTTCTTTTGTTGAGGCAAATGATTTTAGTAATGATCTGATTATCAGGATTTATTATCTAATCTATAAAACCTTATCCGTTCCTGATAACCATAATTATTATTTTGAGTTGAAGCAGACTTTATTTGATAATTTTAGGTCATTTGACGGATTAGAGTTGCAAGAATTATTTGGCGCAATACTGAATTATTGCATCGCTCAGATCAATGATGGTAACCATATTTTTCAAGATGAGATGATTTCAGTTTACGATTTGATATTTGAGAAGGGTATTATGTTGAATGAGAATTACCTGACCCCTACAAAGTTTAAGAATGTGATAACTACGGCTTTGCGTGCCGGCAATTATGATTTTGCCGAAAGTTTTATTAAAGAATATCAGAATTTGTTGCCAACCGCCCAAAAAGATAGTATTGTTACTTTTTCACTTGCTCAGATTTATTTTTATAAAAAAGAATTCGAAAATGTTATCCAGCAGTTGCAGCGGGTCGATTATCCGGATCTTTTTACCAATCTACGTGCCAAAACAATCTATTTGGCTACATTACTTGAATTAAAGGAATATGATGCCATAAGTTCCTGGACAGAAAGTTTTAAAGTATTTTTAAATCGTAAAAAGAAAGAAATTCCGGCAGCGAGAATCAAGACTTATCAGAACTTCATTTCTATTGTTCGGCTAATTGCAGGTGTCGAGTTTGGTGATCGTAAATATAGGGAGAAAGTTAATAAAGAATTGGAAAAAGTTGCGGGGAATGTGGTTAACGAACAATGGTTGCGGGATAAATTGATTGAAAGGTCGAAGTCTAATTAAGTCCCCAAATGAAAGGTTCTTCAGGTATAAATGGCTGGAAAGTTGCTAAGTGGTTTTTACTTCCTGCATTTCTGTTTATTTTATATTATCAACTCGATAAATTGCCGCAATCACCCGATTTGCTTGAAAGGATGATGCTTTTTTACAAAGGAGAGTATTTTGTTTTAATTTCTTTGATTCTAATCACCTTGACTTTTATAAATTATGCCGTCGAATCCATAAAATGGCAGTTGTTGACATCGCCTTTTCAGGAAGAACCTTTTTTATTGGCCTATCGGGATGTTATGATGGGCATACTTTTTTCAATCATGACACCTGCTCGTTTAGGAGAGATGGTGGGACGTGTGCTATTCCTTAAAACTAGAGTAAAGCTTACAGGTTCTGTGTCAAGCCTTGTTGGTAGCATGTCTCAGAATATGGTAATCATCTTTCTCGGTTGTATTGGAGGTTTCCTTTATTATTATCAAGATAAAGAATGGGATATATGGTTTCTTGTCGGACTTCTCGGAATTCTTGGAGGGATGACACTATTTTGGCTTTTAATATATTTTAATATTAATAAAGTATTTTCTCTTTTGATTAAAATTCCTATACCCGGACGATGGAGAAAGTATCTTTATAAATTAGAAGACTTAGAAAATTACACATTTTCGCAGTTAAATTTTGTTTTGTTACTTTCGTTATTGAGGGTATTAGTATGGACTATTCAATATCTTTTTATAATTTGGTTATTAATGCCGGAGATTAATTGGGTATATGGAATTACTATTATTTGGCTTATTTTTTTAATTCAAACAGGCATTCCATTACCTCTGATTACGGGACTTGTTGCAAGAAGTAGTGTTGCAATATTTATGTGGAAAAATATTGGCGTAGATGAGTGGAACGCCCTTGCATCAAGTTTTGTTATTTATTTTTACAATTTGCTTATACCATCAGCGATAGGTCTTTGCGTTGTATTATTAAATATAAATAAGGGAAATGGGAAAATTTAAATTATTGGCTTCATCTTTATTACTTTTCTTTCCTTGGATGATTAATTCGTCTCAGACGACGCGAATTGAGACCAATGTATCAACATGTTCTATTGATAATGTGGTGTTTAAAAATAATGAAGAATTAGTATATAAAATATATTATAACTGGGGATTAATTTGGCTTAGTGCAGGAGAAGCGACATTTCAGGTTAAAGAAATGAAGGATGGATATTTGATGAAAGCTGTTGGTAAGACATATTCTACTTATGAATGGCTCTATGCAGTGCATGATATTTATGAGGTGTATGTCGATAAAGAAACACTTTTGCCTATTTGGTCCACACGTGACATCAAAGAAAATAATTATACTCAATACGAACGGATGGTTTTTAATCAAAAAGCCGGTACAGTTAAATCTACACGGGGCAAAACAAAGAAAGAAACGACTACGGCTGTAATCCCAATCAAGGATTGTGCTCATGATATTTTGAGCATTCTTTATTTTGTTCGAAATTATCCATTTAGAACATTTAAAAATGGTCAAAACTTTCCAGTTAGTGTTTTCTTGGATAGAGAAAATAATGAGTTGTCGGCTAAATATAATGGAACGAGTAAACGAAAAGATTTCAAAGGTCTTGGTGTCTTTAATTCTTATATCATTTCACCGGCGACAATAGCGGGAAAAGTATTCGATCAGGGTAATACCATGAGAATGTATATTTCTGAAGATTCAAATCAAATTCCACTTATGGTTGAAACGAAATTAAGTGTTGGAAG
>CAKUWM010000395.1 GCA_934699305.1 uncultured Saprospiraceae bacterium
CCGATATAGAGGTAATGTCCGATTGAGACACAAACTTTCTACTACCAATAAAGGTATCATTCAGAATGTTGGTTATATATTAATAGGAGGTTATGAGAAATCTAAGAGTAATTCGGAGGATTTAAGACATAAAGCCAACTTGTTTAATTACGGTTATGTCGGTAAGTTTAACTCTAAGTTGGGTGAACCTGGAATTCAATTGGTTAATGATACGATAAAAAATGTATATAGCTTAGTTGAAGCCTATGATGGGACTTTTGTACCCGGAACAGCCAACCCGGTTCTCGCTAATTATAATAATTCACTTACTCCTGAGCAGATTATTAATCAAGAATTTATAACATATAATGGCATCCAGGCACAGTCTAATTTATACAATCAACTATATGGATTATACAGCAATGTAGGACAAGTATATAACACTTTCAGGAAATCAGAAAGCGATACATATACAGGTAGATTGGATATCAACTTTGATATTGTACCCGGATCATCTGAATCAGGTCGTCATTCTATAAATTTGGGCTTTTTGTATGAACAGAATGTACAACGTTCCTATTCAATTGCTCCTAGAAACCTATGGACTTTGGCTAATAACTTAGCTAATACACATCTTAAGGAGTTAGATTATTCTGCCAATGCTATTGATACCCTCGACATACAAGGTATTCAGATTCCGATTTATCCTTATAAAGTTACCCCACAGCTGGGCAATCAGTTTTATCGTGCAGTAAGAGAAAAGCTAGGAGTTCCGTTAGATCAGCCTATCTTTGTAAATAACCTAAGTCCTGATCAACTTTCTTTGGATATGTTTGCACCGGGAGAGTTGACTTCTTATGGTATTCTTGGATTTTATGGTTATGATTATTTAGGAAATAAAATTAACGAAGCAAGTTTTAACGACTTTTTTACAAAAACGTCAGGAAGTGAAAATGGTGTGCGATCAATGCTTTTGGCGCCATTTAAGCCTATCTATCAATCATTCTATATTCAAGATAAATTCCAGGCTAGAGACGTAATTTTCCGATTGGGATTAAGAATAGAAAGATATGATGCCAATACAAAGGTTCTTAAAGATCCTTATAGTTTATATGAAATTTCGACTGCAAAAGAATATTACCAACAGATAGGTCAACAATTGCCTTCTAACATCGATCCGGAAGCTGCAGTTTATTTAAATACACTTGGTAATGATGCATCAGGCGTAAAAGCATTTAGAGTAGGAGATACTTGGTACAATTCCAAAGGTATAGCGACACTCAATCCGGACGATATCTTCCAAAAAGGTGTTGTAAATCCACGTTTTAACCTACTTCCCGGAGAAGTAAATAAGCCGGATATCCAGTTGGCATCTTATGATCCTAATCGTTCATTTAAGGATTATACTCCACAGGTAAGTTTTTCACCAAGGATAGCTATTTCATTCCCTATATCAGATGACGCCAACTTCTTTGGACACTATGATATCTTAGTTGAAAGACCAACCAACAATTATGCCTCTGGCTTAGATTATTTATATTGGGAGAACCAATCTTCATTTAATAATCCGGACTTGAAGCCTTCCAAGAATATCGATTATGAAATCGGATTCCAACAGAAGTTGACAAATACTTCAGCCTTGAAATTGTCTTTGTATTATAAAGAAATTAGAGATTTGATACAGAACTCACTGATTTTATATACTAGCAATATCGGAGGTAAATTGTTGACATACCGAAATATTGATTTTAGTACTGTAAAAGGGATTCAAGTTCAGTATGATTTGCGAAGGACAAGTAATCTTACACTGCAAGCCAACTATACCCTACAGTTTGCTGATGGTACGGGTTCTGATCCTCAAACTCAGGCAAGCATTGCCAAAAATGGTCAGGTGAGAGTATTGAGCCCACTTGACTTTGATGAAAGACATGCTTTGAAATTAACAGCTGACTACCGTTTTGATGAAGGAAAGGCGTACAATGGACCCGAATGGTTTGGTGTCGATGTATTTGCCAATGCAGGTGTTAATATCATTGGTACAGCCGTTTCAGGTCGTCCTTACACTAAGGCTGCTACTCCTACTGAACGGGGCGGAAGTGGAACTATTGGTACATATAATGGGCAGCGATATCCTTGGAACTTTAATCTGGATTTGAGAATAGATAAATCATTTAGATTGAATTCTGCAGATGTTAAAAGAGCCGCATCGCTTAACGTATATGTAAGGATTACCAATTTATTAAATACACGAAATATATATGGATTGTATAAAGCCTCTGGTTCAGCCTTTGATGATGGATTTTTACCGACTTATCTGGGACAGAATTTATATTCAGCAATTGATTTGAATCAGGTTGCCACGGGCTTAGGAAGAACTTCTGCCGAATATATTAATGCTTACAATTGGTTGATGTACAACCCTGGGTTTTTTAATGGACCACGAAGGATTTATATAGGAGCAAGTTTTAATTTTTAATAACAGAATTAATTGATATTTATTAACTTTTCATTTTTCGTCAATAAATATTTAAAATATTACAAATGAAAAATTATTTATTTTATTGGGTATTTATTTTTATAGTAAGTGTGGCTTATGATGTGAGTGCTCACGTACCTCCCGGATTTAAGAAAGATCCACCTACTCAAAAAGAACTTGAGTTGAGAGAGCTTTGTGCTCCGGCAACGGCTAAAGTAGAACTTACTATTAATAATGTTAGGGCTTTATTACTAAACGGTGGTGACGTATGGTGGGATAGGAGTGATGGTAGATATATTGTACCTAATGTAACCGTGAAGCCTGTTTCATCAATATTTGCAGCAGCAGTATGGATTGTAGGG
>CAKUWM010000396.1 GCA_934699305.1 uncultured Saprospiraceae bacterium
TATATTTATCACCATTGTACAAAGAGTATTCGATTTCAATCGTGTCAGATTTATCGTTAGATGCCACGCTTCCTAAAATAAATACAGCCATGGGAGTCTCATTTTCAAAATAATTTTCATTATCATTTGGATCAATAACCTTTGTGGCAATCGTTCTTTGAATATCAGTCAATTTTATATGATATTTTTTTTCATATAAATTAATCAAAGAATCGTTCATTTCAAGCAAGTGAATGTCGGGACATAGAGTCATTGAAATATACTTGGTTTCATCCTTCATAAGGATATTGTTGGCATATCGTAATCGGTGTAATTTTAAAACTTTACCTTCAATTACATAATTTCGGTTATTTACATTAATAGATATCCCCTCATTCATGATTATTTTTTCGAGTAAAATATCTTTGGGCGTTAAGCCTTCTTTTAGTAAATTATTTCGAAAACTTTCTTTCATTGCACCGAATGATCCCAAGATACGATTAAGATGCATGTCTTTTGACCTATTTATCACAAATGTTCCTTTACCTTTGATTTTTCTTGCCCAGCCTTGATTTTCAATGTATGAGAGAATTTTCCGTGCAGTAGTATTACTGATTTCATATTTGTTAATTAATTCATTTTCAGAGGGAACTTGATATCCGGGTTGTAATTCTCCCGATTCAATCTTTGAAATTATTTCATAACTTATATTAAGGTATTTTGCACGATTACGATTCATAATTTACAATTCAAATATTATTTTCAGACAAAAATAAGCAAATATATTTTTTTTACAAAAATAAAATAAATATATTTGCATTTCCAACTTAGTGCGTTAAGAATAAAAAGTGAAAAATAAATATTCAAATCTTATTTGGTTGCTTGTTCTGATGTGCGCGATTGCAACAGGACTAAGCTTTTTAGACAGGCAAGTACTCTCAATATCCATTATTGAAATCAAAAACGAGTTAGTTATTGATGATACAGATTATGGATTGATTAATACTTCTTTTCTAATTGGATACGCTATAATGTTTACTCTTGGCGGTATTTTGATCGATCGTTTCGGAAGCCGTAAAGGATTAGCCTTTTCAGTGGCATTATGGTCTCTTGCAACTTTCATGCATGGTTTTGCCAATAGTTTCCATGAATTTGCATTATTCCGATTTATTTTAGGAGTTGGAGAAGGAGGCGCCTTTCCCGGGGTAATTAAAGCAGTAGTGGAGTGGGTGCCCAAGAAAAACAGAGCCTTGGCAAATGGTTTAGCCATTGGAGGGTCGGCATTTGGTGCAGTAATTGCCCCTCCGTTAACGGTTACTTTAATGGATAGTGTTGGTTGGCGTGGTGTTTTCTTCATTGTGGGAGGAATCGGAATAATTTGGACATTTCTTTGGTTATTGTTTCCTAAAGCGAAGCAAGGTATTTATGATTTGAATAAAGGCTCATACGACAACTCTATTGATACTGTAACTATAAAACAGCAATTACTAAACTTATTAAAGACAAAAGAAGCAAAAACTTTTATCCTGATTAGATTCTTGCTTGATCCAATAATTTACTTTTATATGTTTTGGATACCTAAATTTTTAAACGAATATAAGGGCGTTTCTTTAGAAATAATAGGAAGTTTATTGTGGATACCATATTTAACATTAGGTGTTTCCAATATTTTTGGCGGATTTGTATCGGATGCAATTCTAAAAAAAACAGGGAATGTGAATTTTTCAAGAAAAATGGTTATGGGATTTGCGGCTCTGCTTACAATTGCGGCTATTTTTGTTAGATATACAGATTCTGTCGGAACTATTATCATTTTACTAAGTTTAGCTTTTTCTGCGCATGGATTATGGATTACAAATTACATTACATCAATTGGAGATATTTTTGGAAGAAATTCGAGTTCCACCATTGTTGGATTTTCAGGTACTGCAGGAGCTTTATCCTCTTTAATCATAAATCCGTTCATGGGGTTAATTATATACAATTTTTCCTATAATCCGTTATGGCTATATGCGGGAGTAATGTATTCAGTTGCATTTATTATTTTTTCTTTAGCTGTTCCCAAAATAAAATCGATATCTAATTGATAAAACCTTTAAATAACAAGATATGAATGTACGAAGCGATTTTTTTTCTGCTAAATTAAACAGAGAACTCAATGTCGGTTTTTTTGGCGTAGGTTACGATTTCTACTGGAATCAATTTTCCGGCTTATTTGAAGAGTTAATGGAGAAACATCAGATAATAATTGATAAAGTACCAAAAGAAAACGTGAAGATTATTGACTTCGGAATGGTCGATAGTCCTTTAAAAGCGTATGAAACCCTGTTAAAAATGCAGGCTGCTAATCTTGATGTGCTATTTTGTAATATGTTGACTTATGCTACATCTGGAACTTTTGGTGCAATCATAAGATTTGTTGACGTGCCCATAATATTGGTAGCTTTACAACCAAGAAAAGCGTTGGACTATACAAAAGCTTCTACTTATATGCAACTTGCAAACGATGATATTTGTTCTTTACCCGAATTTACCGGTGTTGCAGCAAGGATGGGAAAGAGAGTTCCTGATGTAATAATTGGCACATTGTACGACGACCATGAGGCTGATAAAAAAATAGTAGAATATTGTAAAATTGCACAAGTTCTTAAAGGATTAAAACAAGCGCATTTTGGGCATATTGGACATCCTATCAACGCTATGCTAGATATGCATACCGATATAACTATGTTAACATCTTTTTTCGGATGTCACGCAGTAGAATGCGAGGCTAACGAAATTGTAGATCAGTACGTCAGTTGCCAGGAAAAGGAAATCGAAGAAACAGAG
>CAKUWM010000397.1 GCA_934699305.1 uncultured Saprospiraceae bacterium
AAGCATAACTTTCAACTGCATTATTTTTATTCTGAGACAGAAAATGGAATCAAAACACAGATCTGGTGTACACTGATTGCACAGTTATTACTAATGGTTTTGTAAGCAAAATCAAAAACGCAAAAAGCATTTTCAACCGTTGCAGCATTAATAAGAATACATCTTGTCAGCAACTTAGAACTGTTTTGGATGATAGAAAACTGTCGTAGAACTTATTCAAAATGCAAGAAAACTAGAAACAAATCACCTTGTATTCAATTGGAATTATTCTAAAGAACAGGGGGGGAGGTTTTCAGAAAATAAAATTTAGAATTGAAAATCAGTCAATTATAAGGAAAATACGAGTGTTTCAAACTTTCCCCGTTTAGTAGTGTTAATTTTTAACAAATTTTCCTATTTGGTAATTTCTGTTTTCTGATTCTACTGAGATGAAATACACACCAGATGAAAGACTTGAAATGTCAATTGAATTATTACCATTCTCAAGAAATTTAATCATATGCAATTGTCCGTCAATACTAAATATTCTAGCTAATCCGGATTTAAGTAGCACTACAGTAATTTGGTTAGATGCAAAGCTGGGCCTCAAATTCAAATTAGACTTTCCTGTAGGATGACTTTTGCTCAAAGTGCCAAATTCACCATTTTTGCCAATTTTCCATAAGAACGATCCTCTTTTATTCGTATTAGCATTATCATAAGTCCCAGTTAATAGTAGTCCACCATCAGTGGTTGCTAGGCTGGAATAAGCATAATAATTTTTATCCAAGGAAGGTACAAACAATTCAAAAATACGATTTAATCCAATGTCATATTTGCCAATGAAAATAGTTGAGCCACTATCACTAGATGAACGACTAAAACCCGTAAAATAAAAAGTTGAATCCGTTGAAAATTGAATAGCATTGAAATTGGCAAGATGATGAAATCCAAAGATGTTTTTTACTCCAACATTTTTTGATTTTTCTAATTGGTAGTTGTTTAGGTCATATTTTTTCAATGTATAAATCGTATCATTCGAAAATGACACTTCAGAAGTTAACAGTATGCTGTTTTTACTTTCATAACCAAGTTCAATAGAAGAAATTGTTTTAACTTTTTTAAAATTTAAAGTTTTTTTATCTATACTAATTAAATTTCTTCCATCCATCAAGAATAGACTATCCTTTGATAAATTTTCAGCTAAATCAGATATTTTAAAAGTCTGTGTATTGTATTTATTTGAAGTATATACCTCTTTAATCTTCATTCCATTTTTATTGAATTTAATACAATAAATACTATCTATTTGATTATTATTGGAATTAGCAGTAACCGAATAAACTTCATCACCAAACTGTTCGATATTGCCTGGAATGGGAGATTCAAAAGAAATTGGATAAAAATCTGAGGAAATAATATCAAAATATTTATTCAATTTAGAAACAAAATAACCAAAACTTCCTTCTCTCCAAGATAATCCATAAAGAAATAAAGTATCTTTTTCTAGATACATTAAATAGGAAGTTCGGAATAGATCGAATTCGCCAATTTTGCTTTCATTTGGAATTTGAACAGAAGCAAGTTCTTCGCCTTCTGAATTTAAATGTTTAAATATTGTAAATGAAATACCATTTTCTTTTCCAGGTATAGCCCAATAAATTTCACTTGATACAGGGTCTTCACACATGGCAATAGTTGGGACAATTTCGGATCCCATTTCAACATATTTTGAGAAATAGTTAACCTGACATTCTATACTTGAAAAGAATATCAGGTTAATTACTAAAATTAAATTATATTTCATTGTTCTTTTGTCAATGGCTGTGGATAAGATGGACCATCAGGTTCGAAAATTCTCACATGGCGTTCTCCTGACTTTAATACATATCCATAATAGCTATTCGGTATCCCTTCCCATGCACATCCGACTAAAACTATTCTTAAGTTTATTAATTTCCTATTTTGATTTGGAAAATCTTGATTAATTGCTGTTTGTGTTACTCCTTTAAGTCTATTATATTCTTTATTAAGTTGAGTACTGCTCATATCACTATCTTTCCACCCATCATAAAAATATATTGTATTCTCTGTCCATAGAGGAGGTACTGTATTACCATGACTTGAATACCAATGATAGTCAATATATTTCCACATAAATTCTTCTCCTGTGCCATTAAATGCATAACTGAAATACCATGAATGGGTAGTTGTATTAATATTAGTATAATAAATTCCACCATACTTATCTTTATTAGTTCGCCAAGTATTAATAGCCAAACTCAAACCATCTGGCGCACCAAATGGCATACCATTTTCTGCACATGAGAACCTTTTTAGAAAAGTGCCTTCTGGAAAAGGATACAAGGAACTAAAACCATTGCCAAACAATCCTAATACATTAAAAACAGTTACATTAGAATTGGTTGAAACTACTGAAATTTCCCATGCTATAGGGGCTTTTTGAATTCCAACAATTGAATCATTCATGAAATCATAAGAATCATTTCGAACATTTTGATAAAAATTATAAAAATCGGTATTAGAAATACCCAATGAGGAAGTTGGTACAGAATATGATTTTGAAAATGTTTTAAAATTTTGAAAAGAAGAATCTTGATTAGAAAATTGATAATTTAAAGTACTTGCAATATACCACGCTGTGCTATCAGGAGATTTATAAGTAATATTTCTAAGATTGAGAATGTCATTTTCTAAGAATGATTTTTTAAAATTGAGAATTTTATAACTTACATCAATTTTCTGATTATTTGAACTATTAACTATAGCATTATCTTTTGA
>CAKUWM010000398.1 GCA_934699305.1 uncultured Saprospiraceae bacterium
GTGCTTTATCCTCTCGGTGACCAGCAATTCTGGGGAAAACTATCCTGGAAAAAAGGACTCGCAGTAAAACCTATTGCATTACACAATCTTACCGAAAGCGTGTTCTTAGACCGGGTTAGGGAACTTTTAACCAGCCCTGAACTTTATGAAAATGCCCGTCACATGAAAGTATGTATTGAAAAAGAAAACGGGCTGCAAAGAGCTATAGCGGAAATTGAGAAACAATCTGATTTCTTAAAGTTGAATTTTCCACTTTATTGAAAATTCAAAAATAGAATGCTTCTATGTATACGTATAATGCAATAGCAACTTGTTTATAACAAATTGGTCTTGAAAAGCGATTTGTACATAATCTATATCATATGGTATCTCCAGAGTACGGTCTTTTGCACTGTATTTTGCGTCTAAATCACTATCAAATTTTTCTAAATCTGCTTTAAATGAAGTTGCTAACCTAACATAGTTTTTAGGAGCCTTGTCTTCATCGTCTTTATTATTGTCAAAGCCATAATTGTACTTAAAGTCTTTAACTTCAGACAATTGCTTTTTGCTTATAAATTTTAGGTGAGATTTATTTGCCATCGATATCACTTGTTTATTCCAGGTTATTTCACACTATAAATACTCTCAAAACAGACTTTTCAATAAGGTGTAAAGATACTAAAACCTTTAAGTATAAGGTTATACTAAATAGCATTGTAAGATAAGAATCTACGTTCAAACCGGCCGAATTTTTCATCCAAAATCTCCACAAACTGTATCTTACAGGGCTCAGAAACAATACTGTAAAAGTTTCCCAGTTATCCCATTTAATACCACAATAACCGTGCTGGTTCGCGTAATTAAAAGTATTTTGAACAAGCAAAAAATTAGAGTTATATTCGGAGAGATTAGCTCGAGATAAGGAAAATATATCACCTAACGATGTTAATATTGGCAATACCGCAATTGAGAATAATAACCCAACATTTTCAATAGGCATTAAATTTTAGCTTCCAGTATTTGCTTAGGCTCTATCACGGGTAATATAAAGTGCTGATTTTGCCAATATTGAAGTAAAATTCCTCTTAAGGTAGAATAAGCTATGCCTGCAAGCACACTTATAAAGGTACTTTGAAACACTATTTTATCCGACTCCCTGGAGTAGAATTCACCAAGGTTTGGAATTTCAAAAACAAAATCATACACACTAGAACCAGCTTCTTTATCCTCAATGTTATGCAATATAATTTTGAGGGTAAACTTAATAAGCTTTCTTTCCAAATTATACATTAGCTTATGAGCTACACCTATTTCTCCAACCTGATCCACCGCAATAGCTTCTGTGGTTCCCAGGTCTGCGATCTTCACAAGTTTGATCTGGCTAAAGTCTGCTTCGGAATTATGCATATTCAACCAGTGCTTCTTCAAATTGAACATTGGAGTCTGTTTTGGTAGACTCTCTTATATAGGCTGTCATATATACTATCCGTTCTTTAGGTTCTATGTGTATAATCTCTTCAGCCAAAGCCGCTTCTATTTTTACTATCGTTTTAGTAGTAAAATTATGTTGCCCGGTCAGCCATTTGCTTATTTCAGACTTGTCTTTTCCCAGCATTTCGGCCAGGTGAACAGGTTTTAGACCTTTTGCATCAAGAATATCCTTTATTCTGTCTGCAATAGCCATGTTTTTTTCCACAAGCAGAGCTATGGCCGGATCACCTTTTTCGGCTACCCAGTCATTAATTACATTGGGGCTCTCGGTTCTTCTTCTTGATGTTTTCATTTTATATCGTCAATTCCAGGTTATCATCGTAAGCTATATCATCTTCCAGAAAATCTATGTCTCTTTGCACGATAGCTTTATCTATACACTCAGATAGTCTATTGGCCAACTTAAAATGTCCACCCACGTTAGGGCAGTCTTGTGCCTTTTTAGTAGTTTTTATATCTCCATTAAAAAGGATGACCACATGCTCATTTAATCGCAGACAATATAATCTTAATGAAAGGTTATTTAAGTCGCGACTATCCACATCAACAAAACTCACATTCTCATTTACTGCTGTTTTAGCGTTTGGCGGTAGTCCGGAAGCTCTGTTTTCAAATCTAAAGTAATGAGGTAAAGCCCCCTTGTTATCTCCAATGTATCTGATCCAGTTTAATACATAATCCAGTTCTTGATAATTTTGAACCTCATGCTTTTTGATGAAATCTTCAAACATGCTTCCGTTGGTAGAAATCAAGTTATTTTCTTCATCAAAGAGTGTAATAGAATAGTACACTACTTTATCATAAGCCTGTATATATTTTAATTTCCCAATCATTAATAAAACAAAGTTAGAATAAAATAGTTTGCTTATAAGTAAACTTTTCGCTAAATGTTTATTAAATTCGGCTATTCTTTTTGACCTGATCCGCTATACTTGATCCTGAATGTGGCGGAAATGTGACGGAGAACAAAAACAAAAAAAGCACCCACATTTCTGCAAGTGCCTCATTATCAAGTGATCCCGGCAGGATTCGAACCTGCGACCCACAGATTAGAAATCTGTTGCTCTATCCAGCTGAGCTACGGAACCCTCCTAAAAAAAAGAAAGCAGCTATGAAGCTGCTTTGTCGGGGTGGCAAGATTCGAACTTGCGACCTTCTGCTCCCAAAGCAGACGCGATGACCGGGCTACGCTACACCCCGAGGTGCTTTCTCAGCGGAGAGAGCGGGATTCGAACCCGCGGTACCGTTTCCAGTACGTCAGTTTAGCAAACTGGTGGTTTCAGCCACTCACCCATCTCTCC
>CAKUWM010000399.1 GCA_934699305.1 uncultured Saprospiraceae bacterium
TATATATATATTGCCAAACATTTATTAATCCGGATATCATAAATGAAATTTTTATAATCAATTAAATTTTTGTAAAATGAAAAATTTTGTTTTAATTTTAGGTTTTGTAATGATAATGTTTGGGCTACATGCTGACAATATCAAGAATACGGCTACAAGTACTATGGAAATTTCAACTGTAAAAAATGACAAAATTGAATGGAAAGTTAAACATTATCCGGATGGAACAATTACGATATTAGATGATGGCTGCAACGGAGTTTACTCACATTGGGATTTAGTATTTGATGATATAAAAGGAGAATGGGTATGGTTTGAATACCAATGGAATTGTTTGTGCCCGGACTGTAGTTGCACGTGTTAAATATAGTAAAATTATCTAAAACAAGGAGGCTCATTATTGGGTCTCCTATTATATATACAAAATTATGAGGTCAATTTTAATATTTTTCTGCCTTTTAAGCTTCAATTTAATGTTCGCTCAAGATATATATCATGGAGTTTATCATATTACTAAACCAAAACGAAAGATGGTTATAGATTCATCTTCCAATATTCCAATTGACGTACAGATACGTGCACAACAAGCTAAATTACCGGATTTACGCAAGGAAGTTTGGTACAAGAATGATACGATAATCTCAACCGATCGTTTGCCTTATGATGATTTGGATAAATTAGATTATTCTTTGATTGATTTAACAATAATAGTTCCTCGTAATAATGAATTGTTGGCATTCAATCCAAGGAAGAAAATTTATGCAAAAAGACCTTTCCGTGAATCCGAAAAATATGTGATTGATTCTTTGCATATAGAATACAACGGAAATATTGTCAATAGTGCAATAAATAAAGAAATTCCATGTCGAATATGGTACAAGCCGTCTTCCATAGCTTTTACACCGAAAGCTGCTTATGACTTTACCGGTATTGTTTTAAAATTAGCCTTTCCTAATGAAATTTATATCCTGGAAAAGTTTGAAAAGGTCCCAATGTTTAATATTCCAGACATCAAAGGCTTTAAAGAAGTTCAAATGAAAGACTATTAATCTGCATAAAAAAATGCAACGAAAAAACTTTAATCTTTATTAAATGAAACAAATACTTATAGTATTTTGGTTGATTCTACATACCAATATTGCTATGAGTCAATATCAAATTTCCGGGGTCATTTATAATAGTGAAAACATACCTGTTATTGATTGTGAAGTTTATTTCAGACAACCGGATAGTTTATTTATTGGTTCGACCGTCTCAGATGCTAATGGACGTTTCAGTTTTAATTCAAATCAAAGTCAATGCATTGTATGTTTTAGCTCTTTTACCACTTACGACTCATGTATATCAAAAGAATTATTACCTGGAAATAATGTTATAAATTTTTACCTAAAATCTTTCGAACATATATTAGATGAGGTTATAATAAAAGCTGATCCGGCAATAGAAAACAAAGGCGATTCAACAGTATTCAATAAGAAATATTTTGAAAAAGCAATAGACAATTCGATTGGTGATGTTATAAGGCATATTCCTGGGTTTGTATTTGACGAACGGGGTATATATTACAAAGGTCAAAAAATAACAAATATTAACATTGGAGGTCATGATATTTTTTCCGGGGATGCCAATGCATTAAATACTGCAATACACAAAGACAACATAGAAGATATCACAATAATATTAAAAAAAAATACTGACAATCAAGAGAATTTCGAACTTTATCTTCCTCTGAAAGAACAATCAAAATCGCGTATTAATGGAAATGCAGAACTTAAATCCAATATCAAAAGATGGAATTCAGATATTTTACCCTATTTTATAAATGATAAATATGGCATCAGAACAAAAGTTAATTATAGAAAAGATGATGGAAAAATTAACATATTGAATAAAAGTTATAATAAATGGGAAAACCTTGCAAAAATGACAGGTGAAACGGAATTTGGCGACTATTCCTTTATGAGCGAATCAGACTTAAATGTTGCAAACCAAAACGATGATTTACAAGCTGAAATCAATTTTTCCAACAATGGGAAAAAAATGAAATTGTTAGCTGATACATATTTTGGTACTATTCATAGAATATTTGAAAACAAAAATGAAGTATTCAGCAACACTCATAATTCTTCCATTTCAAACATTTATTCTGGAGTTGGAAAAGCTAAAACATTGGCTGGAAATTTTGGTGTTAAGTGGGATATCAATAAAAACTATACATTAAATATAGACTTACCGGTTAGTTTTACTAATTATAACATAAATAAATTATTTGATAATAAAAATGATAACTTCATTAATGCCGGAAAACAGCAAGAAATTGTCGGGCAATTATCCATAATTCGGTACCTGAAAAAAGGGACATATAACCAAGTACAATTCAATTATAATTCAAAGTTACAACATAGAGAACTTAACCAAATTGCAGTTATTAATCTCCAGGTTGATTCACTTTATCAAAAAAATTTGTATAGAAATAATTCAATTTATCTAAATGAAAGATTCCATATAACCATTGATAATTATAAATTTACATTCAACATAGGTTATCGACAACTCCGAGATGAATTAACCAGTATATCATTAAATTCAGAAAATAATAATTATATGAAGGCAACAGAAATCCCTTCCTATTTGGTGTCAGAGTACGATAATAAAAAATTAAGAATTACAGTTAAAGCCGAATATCCATTATTTATTCAACGATTTTATTCTGGTCAATCCAACATATCAAAATTCTTCGATTATTCTAGTTCAATAAAATATAATTTTAAAAA
>CAKUWM010000400.1 GCA_934699305.1 uncultured Saprospiraceae bacterium
GCATTATATGGTAAGTTGTATCAGGTTAATGGTCCTTTGTATTTTAAATCGGGTCTCAACTATAGTAGGATAACACGGAGGATGATATATGAAGACCATTATACTAAAATAGATACAACTATAGGAATTATATCAATCACAGAATCGGAAAATCACGATACGATTACTGTTATTAAAGGGCCTATTTATACAGAGACAAATGTTCAGAAGTATGAAAAACGCCATTATTATCATCATATGTTGAGTGTGCCTATCCTTGTGGGTTTCCAGACTAATTTCAATTCTTTAATTGTTGGTCTGGAAGCTGGAGTTAATATTAATCTTTTTGCTGATCAGACCGGATATATAATGATTGCACCTGACAAGTTCGGATTAATAAATGATGCGGCACTGTACAAACGAAGATTGGGTATTTCCTATATTGCTGGCATGAGTTTAGGAATTCCGCTTAACAATAACATTTTGGCATTGTCCATCAGAGCCAATATTAATCCCAATAACTTTGCCTCAAACAGCGTGCCCTTTAAAGAAAGATACCAGATGTTGGGTGCTCATTTGATGTATGAAATTCGGTTTTGATATTTGCTAATGTATAAGGATTAAATTTCAATTTTAATCTCTTTCATACATTTAAAATGCTTCTTAGGACAATCATTTCGTCCAAACTTAGAACAAGGGCGACATCCCAGATTCTTGATTTCTATATTTTTATTTAATTCTATTCCGGCCGGATAATAAGGCCAAAAGCCATACTGCCACAAAGTGCCTCCCCAAAGTGAGATAATAGGTTTTTTTAAGGCTGCAGCTATGTGCAGCATGCCTGTATCATTCGATATAACTTTATCGGCATTTTGTATGATTAAGGCTGACTCAGAGAGGCTTGTTTTGCCGACTGTATCAATTACATTTCTTCCGGAATGTTGTACAATAGTTTGAGCATCTTGCATCTCTGATTTCCCGCCTATTAAGACAATAGTCTGTTGTGTACTATTTATAAATTCAATCCAATTTTGAACCGGAAGCCTCTTGGTAAAATGGGTGGCACCGATGACTGCACAAAGATAGGGCTCATTTAATTCAGATAATTTATTTTGGGTATCCTTTTGAATAAAATAGTCTAAGCCTTTGCCATCATTCTTAACACCTAATTTTGCAACTGCTTTTAAATATCTGTCAGCAACGTGGGTTTTGGGGAGTATATTAATTTTAAAATATACCATTAATAATTTTTCTAATGTTGCTTTGTGATAAGAAAACCTTTTTGCTCTAAGGCTCATCGTCAGCTTCAATGAACGAATGTTTTTATGAAGATCGATGACATAATCAAAATGTTCATTTTTTAGATCAGTGATGAGCTCTTTAATTGGTTTTTCCAATAACCATAACCTATCTATATATGGATTTTGATCCAACAAACTTCGATATTCAGGTTTGGTCAAATAATGGACTTCAGCATCTTTTTGGGTTTTAATACATCGAACAACCGGAGTGGTCAAAACGATGTCTCCAATTGAACTAAACCTGACTATTAATATTTTCACGAAAGAATGTTTTTGAAATAAATAAAAATCCTTCTCTACTTTGAATAAAGAAGGATTTTAAAGAAAAGTTGAAATCGGAAATTTATTTTTTGACCAATTTAAGTGTTTTTCGTTGATTGTTTTTTACCATTTCAATAAAGTAAACGCCCGAAATGAATTGATTAGTTTTTATTTTGGTTTCATTTAATCCCGGCTTTAAATCCATTTCAAGTGTTGCAACATTTTGACCGACCAGATTGTAAACATTTATTACACCTTTTTCGTGTGTTGAAGAAGTCCAGTGTAAAATGACATCTGAAAGCGTTGGATTGGGATAAATAGAAACAGAACTTCCTATTGATTCGGGCGAATTTACATCATTAAGTACTCTCTTTCCGGTTGCAAACCAGGTGCCCAGAGTGCTGTTGTCAATAAGAATGAAAGGATCGCCGGATGGCGTTATCTTATCTGCCTTCAAAGCTTGTGCTGCAATAATGTCAGCTCCATTGTTGTCCTGAGCATTGAAAATAATAGTTTTGTCATCTTTAGAAAAACAAGGATAGCTAAGGACATTATTTTCAAAGATTACATTTAATTGTCCGGTTTCAATGTTGCCACCTAATAATTGGTATGAGCTTCCACCGTTTTCAAAGTAATCGAATGCAATGACGTTGGGACTATTTTTGGAAAATACGGCATTTCCTACATTGACACCATCCGGTAAAGAAGAGAAAAGCTTTTCTACAGTTCCGTCACCATAAGTTTTTGCACTTTTATTCCACACATAAATAAATCCAATATCCCAAAATTCCGCTCCAAAAAATCCCAATGATGATAATGCGTCGTACATTAAATATTCTCCGGTATGATCAAATTCCATGGCATCTGCATATTCTACATCACTCGTAAATATTCCTCCACTGCCTGTAGTTGGATTATATAGCTTAAATGCCTGGTTTGTATTTCCGACTAAGTCAAAGACATAAATATAAGGCTGGTCTTCATCCAATAAACCAGCTAATCTTTGGCCATCTTTTGAGATAACTACATTTCTCCATTGATTGGTGTTATCCAGGACTCCTACATTGTAATTGCCGGCATTCCAATCAAATTGAATATAGTACATGAATTTGTCCTTACCGACAAAAACGGCGATTGTTCCATCATCTGAAACAGAAATTTTACTTGCCAGTCCCGCATTGTGATTGA
>CAKUWM010000401.1 GCA_934699305.1 uncultured Saprospiraceae bacterium
GAACAACAGTGATCCTCAAATAAATATCAGAAGCAAAAATGATATTACAGGAGGTACAGTCAATCCGGGAGAGACAGTGGATATTAGTGCAATTAGGTCGTTGTTTACCGGAGCAGCAACAACTATTCCAACCGGAAAAACAATAAAAGGAATCGTAATATCAGATAAATCATTTTCAAATATTACAGCAAAAAATGTTGTCATTGAGCAACAAGGTAATGCAGGAATTGTGATAAGGTTTACTGAAAACAATACTTTAAAGTTGGGTGACGAAGTTGAAGTTGCTGTAGGCGGCTTTGAAGTGTCTGAATTTAATGGATTGTTGCAGATTAATAATGTGACGCTGACCAATGCCAAAGTAGTAAGTTCAGGTAAGACTATTACCCCTGTAACCGTGACACTTAAAGAATTTACATCAAATTTTGAAAAGTATGAATCAACATTAGTGAAAATCAATGGAGTATCATTTTCCAAATCCGGAAGTACAACATTTGCAGGCAACGTGGATATGACGGATGCAACAGGATCTGGAGTTATGTACACAACCAGTTACGCTACTTTTGCCAATGATGATTTTCCATCTACTGCAGCAAGTGTGATAGGCATCGGAGGGCAGTTTAATACGCCTCAGATCAATATAAGAAGCAAAGCTGATATTCAATGATAATCAATTAATATTGTAAATTATAAGGAATTATTCTGACCGAAAATGAAATTGAATCTCATATTATAGTTTTTAGAGCATTTACAAATGTTAAAGCAATAAAATAAAAGATATTAAAGTTGGAAGTCAAAAGAAAAAGTTATATATTGGTTGGAAATTAATATAACCAAATTCTTAATTAAATATTTTTGGAGTATGAATATTACATTTGATGAATTGAGACAAATGAAACACAGTTTGCCGACAGGTAGCATTAGCAAGATTGCAAAAGACCTGGATTTGGAAGAACAAACTGTTAGAAATTATTTTGGGGGTGATCATTACCATAGTGGGGGAGAAGTCGTGGGCCTTCATATTGAACCGGGGCCAAATGGTGGTATTGTTTATCTGGAAGATACAAGGATATTTGAAGCTGCTAAGAAAATTTTACAAAGTATTGAAAATTAAAAATGTTTGAATGCTCTGAGCATTTTTTTATAGCCGTCAGACCAATCATTTCTTTGTGCTGAATTGTATAAAAAAAGATGCTCAGAGCTTACACTTACACCTGGAACTTTGAATTGGAATGTTAAAATCTCCCGAATTACTTTAGAATCTTTATAACTAGAAATAAAAAGTTTTTTTTGAATCTTCAATCCATTTTTCTCGGCGATTGCTATAAAATCTACACTTATTTTAGCCGGTAAGATAACAATAAAATAACCACCTTTTTTTAATAATACATTGACGGAATTAATTAAATCCTCGAACATAAGACTGTCGTTGTGCTTTGCAATTCGTTTTTTATCGTCAAGAGGCTTAAATCCATCATCGAAAAATGGGGGATTTGAATAAATAACATCAAAATTTAAACCCAATGGCCTAAATTCTTTTAAATCACAACAAATGGTTTCACAAATGTCAGACAAACCATTATCAATAAAATTTTCAGTACATTCAATAGTTGATAATTTATCGATATCCAAACAAGTGAAATGAGCTGTGGGATTGGTTATGGCTGTCATAAGTGTTACGATTCCACATCCTGATCCGATGTCTAAACATCTATCTTGGGGTTTTATCGGTTTTGAATAAGCGCCTAATAAAACACCATCGGTTCCAACTTTCATAGGAGACCGATGGTGCGATATCGTTAAATTGTTCAGGTAAAATGGAGTAGGGGACTCCACTATTTTCCTTGTGACTTATTGTGGTCTTCTAAAAATTTCTTTAGACCAATATCGGTTAAAGGATGATTTAACAAGGATAAAATAGCAGAAAGAGGACAAGTCACCACGTCCGCACCTAATTGCGCAGCCTTAACAATATGAAGACTGTTTCTGACTGATGCGACTAACACTTCTGTAGAAAAGCCTTGAATTCCATAAATATCAGTAATTTGTTCGACTAATTCCATTCCATCAAAAGAAATATCGTCCAGACGTCCAACAAAAGGTGAAACATAAGCAGCGCCAGCCTTTGCAGCTAATATTGCTTGTCCCGCAGAAAAAACTAAGGTACAATTGGTACGAATTCCTTTTTCAGTAAAATATGACATAGCTTTAACACCATCTTTTATCATAGGTATTTTTACAACAATGTTATCAGCAATATCAGCTAAAATTTCACCTTCTCTAACCATGTTTTTGAAATCAGTAGAAATAACTTCAGCTGAAACATCACCATCAACGATATTAGCAATTTTGGCATAATGTTTTTTTATATTATCTTCACCGGTAATTCCTTCTTTTGCCATTAATGAAGGATTGGTTGTAACGCCGTCCAGGATTCCAAGATCATTAGCTTCTTTTATCTGATCAAGGTTGGCAGTATCAATGAAAAATTTCATAATAATTGTAAATTTTTATTTGGGGTAATTGCAGCCTTAAAGGTCGGGAAAGATGGAAAATATTCAATAGAAAATATTAAATATTCAATAAAAAAAGGCAGGCTACTCACATCGCGCCGCTACAACCGCCTATCCTTGCTATCTTCCGATCCTGGGGAGTTTCAGCAGGAGCTGGCCGTATGAGACCTGCCAAGCGGCAAAGATAAGGG
>CAKUWM010000402.1 GCA_934699305.1 uncultured Saprospiraceae bacterium
ATATAAAGGAATGTGTTTATCCAGGGAGTTTAATGAAGCTTTTTTATCATTTGCACAGATAGAATTTATTACTAATAGTTCAGATACAATTAAAATAAACGCAACAGATACCAGTTGGTGTAACAAGTCAGCCTATGCAACGATGACTGATGGTAAAAGAAATTGGTCCGTCAAGAAGAATGAACTCAAGCGACTGTTCAGTAAATTTATTCTTCCTGTATATTACGACGTCACTTTCAAAATTGAACCTGATTCGATTTTACCTATTTTGTTTATAAATCATCCCCCAATTAAAAGCGCACATTTAAAGGATTATTTTACAGAACACGGTATTGTCCCATATATCATTGAACAACAATATAGGCGACTGGTCAAAGCATTTAAAAATAAGGATAAAAACGAAATAATCAATATAGCTGCCGACCTGGGGCATTATATCGGAGATGCGCACGTTCCTTTACATGCTTGTAGTAACTATAATGGACAAAAGACAGACCAATATGGTATTCACGCTTTTTGGGAAAGTAGGATTCCTGAATTGTTTGCTGATGAAGAATATGATTACTTAGTTGGAAAAGCATATTATGTCTCGGATGTAAGATCATTTGCATGGAAAACAATAGAAGACAGTGGGCACCTTGCTGACAGCGTATTGTCAATTGAAGCTGAATTAAAATCATTTTATCCGAAAGACGAACAAATGTGTTTTGACCAAAGGTTAGGACAATCCGTATGGATACAATGTCGTGATTTCGCATTGGCATATCAACAAGCAATGAATGGAATGGTAGAGCAGAGGATGAGGCAAGCCATTCATGCTGTGGGCGCATTGTGGTATTCAGCATGGGTTGATGCGGGTTCACCCAATCTAGACTTTTCAAATGATATAAAGGCAGCCTGGATAGTGGACTCCATGGTTATAAAGTATGATGCTATTAAAGAGAAAGGGGGCAAAGGTTTTGGTAGAGATCATGAGTAATCGAATTCAAAATAAGCCTATTCGTTTCAGCCAATTTATATCCCACAATAATCCAATAAATCTTGTAACTGCCTCTAATTAAATATTATTTTATATATAATAAAAATATTTTATATTTTTGCAATAGTCTATTGGGATATTAACCCTTGATTCCTATTTCAATAAATTAAAACAAAACGATGAAAAGGATACCATTTTTACTTCTCATACTTTTATATGGATTAATCTTAAATGGTCAAAATCCGGGCAACAAAGATGGCTTGACTTTTAAGACTTTATGGGCAGATTACACCAATCCAAACGGTGGTGATTTGTCTGATTATAAGCCTTATAGATATGGTTTTAGTGCAGCTTATACAAGAAATATTAACCATATATTCAATATTTCGGTTCCGGTAAGATTTTTAAATGGAAAATTAAAAGATCAACCTACAAATTCTTTTGTGGCAGGTGGTGATATTCAATTACAAGCACAATATTTCAAACAAGAACATAGAGTTATCCCTTACTTTGTCGCAGGAATAGGTTCACATTTTATTCATAATGAAGGCGTTGATGTGCAAATACCGGTTGGTCTTGGAGTTGATATTAAAATGTTTGAAAGGGGTTATTTTACTTTTAGTACAGAGTATCGATTCAGTTTAAGTGAAGGAAGAAATAATTTTATACATGGTCTTGGATTTAAATATTTATTGGGCAAAGCCAATAAAATAAAAGATATGGACGGAGATGGTATAGCGGATGAATTAGATGATTGTCCAACTATAAAAGGTGTGCCTGAGTTTAAAGGGTGCCCGGATACGGATGGAGATGGGATCCCGGATCACCTTGATGACTGCCCTGATGTTGCTGGAACAGCTGCTACAAAAGGGTGTCCTGATCGTGACGGCGACGGAATTCCGGATAATATAGATCAATGTCCTGATCAATTTGGTCCTAAATCAAACAACGGCTGTCCGATTCTGGATCGGGATGGTGATGGTATCAATGATGATAAAGATAAATGCCCTGATCTGGCCGGAGTGAAATCTGCTGATGGTTGTCCTGATATGGATGGTGATGGTGTTGCAGATCATTTAGATGAATGTCCTGATGTAGCTGGATTAGCTAAATTTAATGGTTGTCCGGATACGGATGGCGATGGCGTAGAAGACAGATATGACCGTTGTCCGACAATACCTGGTACAATTGCCAATAAGGGATGCCCGGAAATAAAAAAAGAAGACAAGCAAAAACTGGAGTTCGCAATGCAAGCTGTACAGTTTGAATTGGGTAAAACAACTTTATTAAGTTCTAGTTTCCCTATTCTTAATGATATCGCTGATATAATGAAACGCTATCCGGATTATAAGTTGACAATTAGTGGACATACTGACCCTAGTGGAAAAATTGAAACCAATAGGAAGTTATCGACCAATCGTGCTAAAGCTTGTTATACCTACTTGGTCTCCAAAGGTATAAGCACCGGTAGAATGGAATATATTGGTTATGGTCCGGATAAGCCACGTTTTGATAATTCTACCGAGGAAGGAAGGGTTAAAAACCGAATAGTTGAATTTATTTTAGATTTAAAATAAACTATATTTGTTACTGTAAAAATCAAAGCCGGTCATGTAATATGATCGGCTTTTTATTTTTTAAATAAGATGTTATGTAAAATATTATTTTGAAATAAAAAATATTACTCAACAAAAAAGTAAATTATTTTATATTTTCATAC
>CAKUWM010000403.1 GCA_934699305.1 uncultured Saprospiraceae bacterium
TGGTGAAAAATATCAATTGCCGGGCAATCAAATACCACATAATCAATTCCTAATGACGATGGTATGTGGTGGCTTGTTATCCTTAGGTCAATTTGTAGCAGCAATATTTCTTATTTTGTGGCCGGCCTTGCATAGAAAGAAGTTCTTGACTAATCTGTTGCTTTTTTTATATTTGGTAACTTTCCTCTTCGAACCGACTTTTGAAACATCCATAGGTTTGATTTCATTTGTGTTTATTTTTACGATGATTTTACTATTCACTTATCAAGGAAAGCGAACAAGCGTAGAAGGGGAAACCTACATTTCACATTAAATAAGTGCACAATCTATTTATAGCTCATAATCAATTGTTTAAAGAAATCATTGAAAAAACTTGTACATCGGAGCGTCCCTTTATAATCAGCATTATACGGCTTTTCAAAGCCATTACTGTTGAATTCGGGTATATGATGCGGAAAAAGCATAAAAAAAGGGACATCAGCCCCCTTTTCCACTTAATCGTACATTTTTATTTTAATACGCCATCGGCGATATCTATTGTGTCTTTGCCATTAAACGGATAACTCAAGACCCAACGCTTTCCGGAATTGACTTTTTGACGAAACTTATTGAAATCAAATTTAGGAAAAGACTTATAAATAACGCCGTTGTCCACATAGAAAGAGTCCCGCCCCAAATATCCATCCACATAAGGGGATTTCATAAACGGAGAAACATAAATATGTTGTATGCCATTATTGGTGTGGATCACCCCATAAAGATTACCTATTTTGGTTACATCTTCTGTATTGGTATAAAACAAAAAGTCGTCTTCCCCATCACCATTGATGTCATGAAGAAAAACCTTAGTAACTCGTCCCGCTGCTTTTCTGTCTGTATTTTCAAGCAACTTGCCGTCTTTTCTTACTTTAATCTGAGCTGCTCCATCAATAGAGCCTCCCCTGAAAGTCAATTCAAATTGAATGCCTTTATTATTCACAACGGTATCCGTAGTTGCAATTTGTCTGGCAGTACTGTCATACGGAACATACTTTTCAGCTTCATCGACACCGGCTTTGCCCTTAGTTGTATCACTTTTGCAACTGTAAAGACCAATGCTTACAACGAGGATACATAAACTTAAATATTTCATAAGAATTTTGATATATAGATTAATCATTTAATTTTAATACTTCCAGGAATGCTTTTTGAGGAACTTCAACGTTTCCTATTTGACGCATTTTCTTCTTTCCTTCTTTTTGCTTTTCCAACAACTTTCTCTTTCTGGAGATGTCTCCTCCATAACACTTGGCGGTTACGTCTTTACGCATTGCTGATAGAGTCTCCCGTGCTATGATCTTGGCACCTATAGCTGCTTGGATAGCGATGAGAAACTGCTGACGAGGCAACAAATCCTTGAGCTTACCACATATCTTTCGCCCAAGTTCTTCTGCTTTGGAACGATGCACTAATGCGGACAATGCATCCACATTATCACCATTCAACTTTATATCTAACTTAACCAATTCGGACTTGCGATAGTCTAATGGCTGATAGTCAAAAGAAGCATACCCTCGTGAAATCGACTTCAATTTGTCATAAAAGTCAAATACAATCTCTGCAAGAGGCATTTCAAAGGTCAACTCAACTCTACTCGTAGTAAGATAAGTCTGCTTTGTTAAAATTCCTCTCTTATCCATACACAATGACATAATCGTTCCGATATACTCCGGCTTGGTAATCACCTGTGCGTGTATATATGGCTCTTCGACGTGATGTAATAAAGTCGGATCCGGCAGGTCATTGGGGGTATTGATAACAAATCTCTCATCCGGATTTTTATTCAAGTAGGCATGATACATTACGTTGGGAACCGTAGTAATAACATCTTGATCAAACTCTCTTGAAAGCCTTTCCTGGATGATATCTAAGTGAAGCATACCCAGGAAGCCGCATCGAAAACCAAAGCCGAGCGCAACAGAGCTTTCCGGTTCAAATGTTAAAGAGGCATCATTTAATTGTAATTTTTCAAGACTATCTCTTAAATCCTCAAAATCGTCATTATCAATAGGATATATCCCCGCAAAAACCATTGGTTTTACCTCCTCAAACCCTTTAATCTCGTCAGTATTGGGATATTTAGCTAAAATAACCGTATCTCCTACCTTTATCTCTTTGGATACCTTGATTCCGGTAATCAGATATCCAACATTTCCCGCATGCAACTCCGGTTTTTCAACCATATTTAACTGAAGTATGCCGACTTCATCAGCCAGATACTCCTTACCGGTGTGGTAGAAGCGGACTTTATCATTCTTACGAATCATACCATTAAGAATTCTAAAGTAAACGATGACGCCTCTAAATGAATTGAAAACTGAATCAAAAATCAAAGCCTGCAAAGGCGCTTCTGGGTCACCTTTGGGTGCAGGAATTCTATCAACGATAGCTCGCAGGATATCGTGCACGCCAACACCTGTCTTACCACTGGCAAGCAGAATCTCATCGCGCTTACATCCTATTAAATCTATTATCTGATCAGACACCTCATCCACCATTGCGCTCTCCATATCAACTTTATTTAGAACGGGGATAATTTCCAGGTCATGGTCTATTGCCATAAATAAGTTAGAAATAGTCTGTGCCTGGATACCTTGACTAGCATCCACTAAGAGCAATGCGCCCTCACATGCAGCAATAG
>CAKUWM010000404.1 GCA_934699305.1 uncultured Saprospiraceae bacterium
CTTAAACTCCATCTTCTTTATCAAATATGCTTCTGAAGTAATTTGTAATGAGTTTAAGATCGGTACAACACTTAAAACTTTGATTACTGGGATTAATTCTTCCTTTTTATAGAAAACCGCAATTGTATCAGCACAAAAGAATAATGCTGCTCCAAACAGTATACCAATAAAAAAATTAAACAAAAATACAGTAGAGTAGTCGTCTTCTATTACACTCTTTCTTTGCACTAATGCTCCTCCAAAACCACTCTCAACTAAAATATTCGCGATTGAAACAAAAACCATTAATAGTCCGATCATACCTATTTGGTCCGGCCCTAACAATCTGGATAAGATAATATTACCAACAAAGCCAATTATTATATAAAAGAATTGGCCCATAAACGCGACAAACGTATTACTTAATAATCTGCTTCTAATTTCCAATTTGTTATTAGAATTCAACAACTGCTAGAAATGTTTAGGGTAAAAATATATCTGACTTAAAATCATCAAAACAAAGAACTATTTAACTTGATATTGAGAATATTAAAAAAAATCTTCCCTAATTTTATTTAAAGCCATTTCTTTAGAAAGCATTTTTGTTAAAAGTTAACGTATGATTTGGGGGACTGAAAAGTTGAAAATTTTGTTACCCCTTGAAACAAAAAAAATTTATATTTGATTTTCAAAAAGTATAGTGTTATCTTTTCACGAGTTTAAATTAGCCCAATACCATTTAATTGCTTCCCTTAATCCTTCTCTTACATTATGTGTGGGTTTATACTCAAGTAATTTTCGGGCCTTATCTATTGAAGCCAAAGAATGTGGGATATCTCCATTTCTGCTTGCCCCATAAATGACTTCAATATCAGTGACGTTGGGATCATACTCGACAAGAATTTCTTTTAGGTACTTAATCAATTGGTTCAAAGTAGTTCTATCACCTACCGCAGTATTATAAACGGTATTTATTGCCTCTGGTTTATTTGTAAGCATCGCCAGCTTGTTCATCTGAATCACGTTATCTATATAAGTAAAATCACGGGAATAATCACCTGTGCCATTAATAACCGGGCTTTCGTGTTTCATCAGCTGCATTACAAATTTCGGGATTACTGCTGCGTAAGCCCCGTTAGGATCCTGCCTTCGGCCAAAGACATTAAAATAGCGTAACCCTATTGTTTCAATACCATAAGTCCGGCTGAAAATATCTGCATACAACTCATTCACATATTTAGTAATGGCGTAGGGAGATAAGGGTTTTCCTATCTTATCTTCCACTTTAGGAAGGCTCTCAGAATCACCATAGGTGGAAGAGCTGGCGGCATAAACAAACCGTTTTACACCGGCATCACGTGCCGCCACCAGCATATTAAGAAAGCCTGAAATATTGACTTCATTAGAAGTCTGGGGATCTTTTATAGAGCGGGGAACAGACCCCAAAGCCGCCTGGTGCAATACAAACTCCACCCCCTCAACGGCTTTAATACAGTCATCCATGTTACGAATATCCCCCTCTATCAGCCTGAAAGACGGATTTCCATCATGTTGAGTAATATTATGACGATACCCTGTTGCAAAATTATCCAATACCACTACCTGGTAGCCTTTTACAAGGAAATATTCAGTAAGATTAGACCCTATAAAACCGGCTCCTCCCGTAATTAAAATTTTTTTCATGCGATCTGTGATCCTTTGTTCTTTGTCTGAAAACTTTACCAGTAATTACTACAGCCTTGCATCTATCATCTCTCGTGGCAATACCCCTTTTACATCATAAATCACCCGGGTACTCCTACATAATCTGTCGAGATCAAGCGTTTCAAACTCCTTATGGGCTACAGCCAGTACCACAGCATCAAATTCCCCCGTGTCCGGCAATGTATTGACAGCCTCCCAGGCATATTCATGAAGAACCTCTCCTGGGGAGACCCACGGATCATACACTGTCAGATGAGTTTCATATTCTTTCAAAGTGGTTAAAATATCTACTACTTTGGTGTTTCGAACATCGGGGCAGTTCTCCTTAAAGGTGATCCCCAAAACAAGGATTTTTGCTTTTTTAACCGGGATGTCTTTTTTTACCATTAACTTGATCACCTCATGCGCCACGTATTCACCCATTCCGTCATTAAGTCTGCGCCCCGCCAGAATAATCTCCGGGTGGTAACCGCTTTCCTGTGCTTTCTGAGCCAGGTAGTACGGGTCAACGCCTATGCAATGCCCCCCCACCAAACCAGGTTTGAACCTTAGGAAATTCCACTTGGTTCCTGCCGCTCTCAATACATCATCTGTATCAATATTCAGGCGGTTAAAAATCTTGGCCAGCTCATTTACAAAAGCTATGTTGATATCCCTTTGAGAGTTTTCTATCACTTTAGCAGCTTCTGCTACTTTGATACTAGCAGCTTTATAAGTGCCTGCCGTAATTATCGATTTGTATAACTGGTCAACTTTTTCCGCAGTTTCTTCTGTTGATCCAGAAGTTACTTTCAGAATTTTGGCTACCGTGTGTTCCTTGTCTCCCGGATTAATACGCTCAGGAGAGTACCCTACAAAGAAATCTTTATTAAACTTCAGGCCTGATACCTGCTCCAGAACAGGCACACATTCCTCTTCCGTAACACCCGGATAAACCGTGGATTCATACACTACTATATCTCCCGGTTTTAATACTTTACCTACCGTTTCACTAGCC
>CAKUWM010000405.1 GCA_934699305.1 uncultured Saprospiraceae bacterium
TACCGAACCGACATTTTTATAATACAAAGATAAACTATACTCAAATAAAAAACTAACTTATTAACAAATTCCTGTTGATTAAAGTGTAAAACATTGTAAATCAGAAAATTTGGCAACACAACCAGAACAAGTATTGGAAAATCAGCTCATTGAGCAATTATCGACAATTGGGTATGCTAAAGTGAGTATCCCAGATGAAGCCTCATTATTAGCGAACCTTAAAACCCAGTTAGAGAAGCACAATAATATTGTGTTTACTGCTAAAGAGTTTGAACGTGTATTGAATATACTTAGCAAAGGTTCTGTATTTGAAAAGGCTAAGACTCTAAGAGAGAAACAGCACATTATTAGAGATAATGGCGACAATTTATATTTCGAGTTTTTAAATACCGAGCATTGGTGTCAAAACGAATACCAGGTCACTCAACAAGTCACTATAGAGGGCAGTTATAAGAACCGTTACGACGTTACGTTGTTAATAAATGGATTGCCTTTGGTCCAAATTGAATTGAAGCGTAGAGGCTTAGAAATGAAGGAGGCCTTTAATCAGATCAATCGTTACCAAAGGCATTCATTTGGCGCGAAGTCAGCCTTATTTCAATACGTTCAGATTTTTGTAATCAGCAACGGGGTCAATACAAAATACTATGCCAATAATAGGCATCAATCTTTTAAGCAGACGTTTTATTGGACAGATAAAGAAAACAAACGCTTAACCAATATTTTAAATGGATTTACCTCAGAGTTTTTAGAGCCTTGTCACATCTCTAAAATGATTTGTAAATACATTGTTTTAAACGAAACGCACAAAATTTTAATGGTATTACGTCCGTATCAATACTTTGCCGTAGAGAGCATTATTGATAAGGTTCAAAACAGCAATCAAGATGGATATATCTGGCACACTACAGGTTCGGGTAAAACGCTGACGTCTTTTAAGGCGAGTCAGATTATCATGAAAATGCCACAAGTTAGCAAGGTGGTGTTTGTGGTGGATCGGAAAGACTTGGATTATCAAACCACCAAGGAGTTTAATAGTTTCTCTAAAGGCAGTATCGACGGTACGGACAATACCAAAGCTTTAGTGAAGCAATTTAGTGATGATACCAAGATCATAGTAACAACCATCCAAAAACTAAATACAGCAATTAGTAAAAAGAAGTATTTAGCGAAGATGGACAAAATGAAAGACGAACGTTTGGTCTTTATTTTTGATGAGTGTCATCGCAGTCAATTTGGAGAAACCCACAACCGTATCAAGGCATTCTTCAACAATTTCCAAATGTTTGGATTTACGGGAACGCCAATCTTTGCTGATAATGCCGTCAAAAACGAATTGGGAAAACGGACGACCTCAGAATTGTTTGGTAAGTGCTTGCATAAATATGTCATTACGGATGCCATCAAAGATGAAAACGTTTTAAAGTTTGCAGTGGAATATGTCGGTAAATACAAGAAAAAGGAATCCGCAACTGACATAGATATCGAGGTAGAAGACATTGACCGTAAGGAATTAATGGAATCGTCAAAACGGTTGGAAAAAATAGCAGATTACATTTTAGCGAATCACAACCGTAAAACGCATAGTCGAGAATTTACCGCCATGTTTTGTGTAAGCAGTACTGATATGTTGGTCAATTATTATGATATATTTTATCGTAAGAAACTGGAAGGTAAGCACAACTTAAAAATAGCAACCATATTCAGTTATGTCGCCAATGAAGATGATGCGGATGCCAACGGGTATATTCCAGAAGAAGTATCTGTAGTGGAAGAAACCCCAGCTTTATATGGATTGAATTTACATAAACGAGATAAACTGGAAAGTTATATAGGACATTACAACGAAATGTTCGGTTCCAATTTCACTACTAAAGACAGCCAATCTTTTTACAATTATTACAACGACATCTCAAAGAAAGTAAAGGAACGTAAGATTGACATTCTACTTGTCGTCAATATGTTCTTAACGGGATTTGATAGCTCAACTTTAAACACCTTGTACGTAGATAAAAATTTAAAATACCACGGTTTAATTCAAGCATATTCAAGAACGAATAGAATTATAAACGAACAAAAATCACAAGGAAATATTGTGGTGTTTCGCAATCTTAAAAAGGTAACAGATGAGGCCATCACACTCTTTAGTAATAAAGAAGCGATTGATGTGATTATTATGGAGCCTTATGAGGATTATACTAAGAAGTTTAATGATGCATTCATCGAGCTCTTAAAGATAACACCAACGGTAAACAGTGTCAATAATCTTGTAAGTGAAGCCGATGAATTGGAATTCATCAAAGCCTTTAGGGAGCTGATGCGTCTAAAAAATACCATGACCACCTTTTCAGACTTTGATTGGGGCGATTTGGCGATGCAGGAACAACTGTTTAATGATTACAGAAGCAAGTACCTTGATTTATGGCAAAAGACGAAACACGACATTGCGAAGGACAAGGTTTCTATACTTGATGATGTAGATTTTGAATTGGAATTAATTCACAGTGATGAAATAAATGTCACTTACATATTAAAATTATTAGCTGGCTTAAAGGATGCGAACCAATCCGAAAAAGAAGGCAAGAAAAAAGAAATTGTAGATGCCTTAACAGGAGAAGCAAATCTAAGAAGTAAGCGCGAATTAATTGAAAAGTTCATTGAGGACAATTTACCTC
>CAKUWM010000406.1 GCA_934699305.1 uncultured Saprospiraceae bacterium
AACTCATACTGACCACTCCTGCACAGAATGCCAATGGAGCACCGATAATATCTAAGGTATGATCGATTATAGGAATATAATATCCGGCTATTTCAATCAATACTGCGACTCCGAGAGCGATAACAACATACGGATTGTCAAGCCAAATAAAATTTTGCTCGAAAGATAAAATATCAAAATGCAATGCCAATGAAATCAGAAAAAAGGGTAAAAATACACGCAGTCCGGTGGCAGCACTAAGCCCAACACCTAACAATAATGGCACTACCCATTCCATTATTTATTTGCAAATTGTAAAATGGTTTCTTTAATTATTTTACAACAATCCAAAAGTTGTTCTTCTGTCATGACTAATGGTGGAGCAAAACGAATGATATTACCATGTGTCGGTTTAGCCAACAATCCATTTTCCGCTAATTTTAGGCAAATATCCCATGCAGTAGATGAGGATTCGGTATCATTTATCACTACCGCATTAAGAAGTCCTTTTCCCCTGACAAGAGTTACTAAATCACAGGAATCAACCAATTTTTGCATTTCATTTCGAAATATTTTTCCCAAATGAGCTGCATTATCAGCTAATTTTTCATCCAGGACAACTTGCATCGCTTCCATGGCAACCGCACATGATAAAGGGTTCCCTCCAAAAGTAGATCCGTGTTGTCCAGGTTGTATTGTCAGCATTATTTCATCATCCGCCAATACACAGGATACAGGCAAGACTCCTCCCGATACCGCTTTACCAAGAATCAATATATCCGGTCTAATATCAATCAAATCGCAAGCCAGCATAGCTCCGGTACGAGCGATACCGGTCTGAACTTCATCCGCAATAAAAAGAACATTGTTTTGTTTACAAAGTGAGTAAACTTCCTGTAAATAGGTATCTTCAGGTACAAAAACACCTGCTTCTCCCTGTATAGGTTCCATCAAGACTCCGGCAATATTGGGCAATTCAATTACTTTTTTAAATGCTTCGATATCATTAAAAGGTACTTCAATAAATCCCGGTAAGTATGGTCCGTATCCACCTTTACTATCCGCATCTGAAGAGATACTTATGGCAGCCATAGTCCGCCCATGAAAATTACCTTGGGCAACAATAATCTGAGCCTGTCCTTCTTTTACCCCTTTTACCTCATAAGCCCACCGGCGACATAATTTAATAGCAGTCTCAACTCCTTCTACCCCGGTATTCATAGGGAGCAACTTATCATACCCGAAGATATCCGTCATAAATGCTTCATATTTGCCCAATAAATCATTGAAAAAAGCTCGTGAAGTCAATGTTAACTTTGAGGCTTGTTGTGTCAATGCCTGGATAATGCGAGGATGACAATGCCCTTGATTAACAGCCGATTAAGCGGATAAAAAGTCATAATATTTTTTTCCGTCAACATCCCATAAATATACACCCTCACCTTTGTTTAATACCACCGGCAATGGGTGATAATTATGAGCTCCGTATTTTTCTTCTAATTCTATATAGCTTTCGGCTAAACTATCATTTATGGTCAACATTTCAATATAATTTATCCCACAAAGGTAGGCATTATTATCAAGACAATATTTGCTTTTTTAAAAAATAATAAAATTTCATTTTGTGTCAATATTTCATCGAAAAATTGAACAAAATTTAACAAAGTGCTAATAACAAGTCGCCTTGGTCAAAGATTCACACAAAACCAAACATAATGGTTTCGCTATTACTCGGTCATATATTCCTCAATAGGCGGACAGGTACATATCAAATTCCTGTCACCAAAAGCATTATTTACCCTTCCGATTGGTGTCCAAAATTTATATCCCATTCGAAGATAATCCAAAGGATATGCAGCTTTTTCCCTACTGTATGGCAATGCCCATTCATCTGCCGTAATCAAAGGCAATGAATGTGGTGCATTGGAAAGTACATTGTTATCAGCAACAGCTTTACCGTCTGCTATTTCTTCTATTTCATCCAAAATACTAAGCATCGCATCGCAGAATCTATCCAGTTCATCCTTACTCTCACTTTCAGTCGGTTCGATCATCACTGTTCCGGCGACAGGAAATGACAAGGTTGGGGCATGGAATCCGTAATCAATCAACCTTTTTGCGACATCCTCTGCGCTTACCAAGTGTTTATATGGCCTTAAATCAACAATCATTTCGTGAGCAGCTCGACCTTGTGCACCTGAATATAATATTTCATACCTTTTCTCTAACCTTGCTTTGATATAGTTGGCATTAAGAATCGCTATTTCAGTGGCTCTTTTAACACCTTCCACACCCAACATACGAATGTATCCATAGGAAATAAGTAAAATGCTTGCAGACCCATAAGGAGCTGAACTTACAGCATAATCATCACCCATAGCAATATGTCCCGGCAAAAAAGGCTTAAGTTTATCATTACAACATATTGGACCCATTCCCGGACCGCCTCCGCCATGTGGTATTGCAAATGTTTTATGCAAATTCAGGTGGCATACATCAGCGCCTATCGAACCCGGATTGGTCAATCCTACCTGAGCATTCATGTTGGCACCATCCATATATACCATTCCACCGTTGGCATGAATAACATCGCAAATTTCTTTAACAGATGTTTCAAATACACCAAAGGTCGATGGGTAAGTAATCATTAAACAAGATAAATGATCTTTGTGCTCGACG
>CAKUWM010000407.1 GCA_934699305.1 uncultured Saprospiraceae bacterium
GAGTCTAACCGTTCACTAAGACTTTCAAACATTATTTTTTATTATTTGAAGGGCAAAGTTAAGTAATTTTAAGAGAAAATAAATGGGTATTAAAAAGAAATTCTATAAAGCATCAAAGCCCAAAATCATTTCCGCAGATGAAAAGACCTTGGGCTTGATTACATTCTTTTGTTTTGTTGGCTTAAAGAAGGAAAGTTGATTAAAAATATTATTGTTCCTTTTACCATAGGAAAGACGGATATTTTTAATGTTACCTTAGAAAAAATCTAAAAATAATCGAATTTTATTATATAGAGCTTGAAGAACAACTAAAATTAGATTGATTTACTGGATCTTACAACGCAAAATGCATATTTTCATGCACGAAAAAAACAGCTTAAATATGCAAAACCTCCAAGAAAACTTTCGTTGAAATATTAAAATCTTACTAACTTAGGAACATCCTCGATTTTGTCCTATTTTAGTTAATTGTTAATGAAAAAAACAATTTGGGATTACTCCATTGATATTGGCAATATATTATAAAGCATTGTTTGTATGCTGCACTTTTAACAGAAAAAACAAAGGTCAGGCTTAACCCAAGTTGCAGGTCAACCTGAGCTAAAGTGTTTATAGTTAAGAGTTTCAATTTTTTCAATTTCCGGTTTGTGTACTACAAATTTTCTTTTAGTGTATGGATAATACTTGATTCCTAATACATCATATATTTGCTTTAGGCCTTCCTTAGGCTCTGTACATCGCTTTATTTTTAGGATTTGATTATAGGTGTTTTGCCCTATCGTTTCTACTATCTTTTGTGTATTCCCTATTCGCACTATTGATGTCCAACTATGCTTTATACCTTGCATTTTTAATTGATGACGGACTGTATTCACCAACCAATATGCCAATATTCCCAAATGAAGGTGAGCCATGGTGCTGTCATCATTCTTATGATAGATAGGACGCAAATCTAAATCTGTTTTCAAGCATCTAAAGCTACTCTCTATCTCTCTTATTGTATTATAGATATTCCATAAGTGCTCTTCTTTCTTTATCTCAAGGTTGGTTCTTAGAAAATAATGTCCTAAGGTGGACATCTTTTCTTGGTCTTTAGCTGTGTTCTTGTTCCATTGGAGCGAAAGAGCATGGCTGTTTTCCTTGTTTTTTTCTATATGTATGTCGTATATACCTGCAATGGAAGGGTATTTTTCTTTTGCTCTACCTATACGTTCATACACTTTATCTAAACGTTTTATCCCTCCCTTTTTCTCTAAGGAAACAGCAATTTTTTGAAGTTCTTCTTCCATTCTGACTTCAAAGTTGTTTTTCATAGATTGCTCCTTTAGTGCTTTGGAGGGGCTGACAACTTCCAAGTAGTAATCCGTCTTTTCTGGTGTACTTACTGCATGTAGCTTTATCTCTTGTTTGTTTTTTGTTGTAAGGACAACAGCTCCATCTTGTTTGGCATATTGGTAGTCTTTAAGTTTAGTACGAGTTACGCATACATATTTAAAACCCTTTGATGCTAACATTTTTAAATTTTCCTCTGTTGCTATTCCGGCATCTAAAACAATGGTGGGTTTATGAGAAGGACAGGTATGACTATTCAACTTTACTATCATTTGCTCTAAGGTCTGGCAATCTGCCATATTGCCTTCATGGATATTACTGTATTTGATAAACCCTTCTAAATTAACTACCATTGCCAAAACTACTAATTTGGCATCTTTTCTCTTTTCTTTACTTCGCCCAAACCGGGCAAGTCGGCTATTATCCTTTCTACCTTCAAAATAGGTATTGGTCAAATCGTACAATATGATTTTATCATCCAAATTGAACAAATCATTGGTTCGATTAGATAAATGTTTTTCCAATTCATCTTTGATACTATAAAGATTTAGGGCACTCTTGTAAAGTTTGTCTTTTGTGATATTATGGGTATAAGCGGTAAGATCGCAAATGGCAGAGTTTTCGTTTATCCAATGACTGGTTCTTAGTTCTGATGAAGGGTAAACGGCACGACTGATAATTTGGGTAGCTGCTAATTGAATAGTTTCTTTTTCCCAGCCCAAGGATGCTAAAAAAGGCTCAAATTGAAGTTGGTCCCAAGCATGTTTACCTATCCATTCGGAGCCTATCTCACGGGCTTCTTTATGCTGCATCGTATCAGCATCTATCATCTTTCTGCCTTGTTCGATGTCCACCTTTTTCTCCGTTATTAGTCTTTGCCATAAGTGTTCGGTCAATGTTTGCACCGCTAAATCCTTTTCTTCAAATAAAGTTTCCTGACCATTGAGCCTGTCCATAATATGACGGCGAACTGCATTTAACTGCTCTGCACTATATTCTGACAGGAAGCCCACATTAAGCAAAGTACGATGACAAACACGTCCATAAGCATTACGATAGCTTTCTACTAAACGGAAGTAGCCGTCATAGTTTCCGGTAGCAGGATTTTTTCTTATGGAACTCTTAAAATACATTGAAGCAAAGGTCTATGCTATTAACCAAATAAACAACACCCCCCAGTGTACTACAAAATGACGAAGCCCCTGAGAATGTCATATTTCATTTGCTCCTGTACCCTCCTAGGAGATAAAATAGAAAATTTCTTTTATTTTTTTTGAAATTTATGAAAAATGCTCAACTTGGGTTAATGCCTCTAACC
>CAKUWM010000408.1 GCA_934699305.1 uncultured Saprospiraceae bacterium
CTTTCCGTCATTCCGACCGAAGAAAATGATGCGTAATGCAATGTAGAACCATCTTTCGTAGTGGAGGAATCTCCTAATCATTGTCTATTTTACAATAAACTATATAAGTCATTCATTACTTCTTCATAAAAGTCAATTAGAGATGGGTTTTTGTTCTTAACCAACGTTTCTTTCTTCAATCTGCTCCATTTCTTCAATTGCTTTTCTCGTTTTATGGCTTCTTCTATATTATCAAAACCTTCATAATAGACGAGATATTCAATATTGTATTTGTCAGTAAAACTATTTTTATAAATATGATTACGATGCTCCCAAATTCTTTTTTTTAAATCAGAAGTTACTCCAATATATAACATATTTTTGTGCTTATTCGTCATTATGTATATGTATCCTCCTCTGTACATATTTTATATAATTTAAGTTTTGGAGATCTCTCCATGCAAAAATACAATTCTGATTGCAAGGCAATCAGGTATTTTCTTAGTCGAGATGACGGCGATAATTTTCCATTATTCATTATTCATTTTTCATTATTCATTATTCATTAAAATTAATTCCCCAGCTCCAATTGATTTTTCACCAATTCATAGTATTTCCCTTTAAGTGTAGTCAGTTCGGCATGTGTTCCTTCTTCTGCAATCACACCATTTTCTAAAACCACAATTTTATCTGCATTCTTCACCGTACTCAATCTATGAGCTACTACCACAACCGTTCTTCCTTTGAAAAAGGCATCTAAGTTTTCTAAAATTACTTTTTCGTTATTGGCATCCAATGAATTGGTAGCTTCGTCAAAAAACAATACAGCAGGGTTTTTATATACGGCTCTTGCTATTAATATTCTTTGCCTTTGCCCCATACTCACACCCAATCCTTCCATACCTATTTTGGTTTGATAGCCTTGAGGTAAAGAGGTGATAAAATCATTGATATTAGCCATTTTTGTAGCATACTCCAACCTTTCTCTGTCAGGATTTTCTTCGCCTACTGCTATATTTCCGGCAATAGTTTCATTAAAAATATAGCCGTCTTGCATTACGCTTCCTATTTTGCTTCGCCATTCGGCAGGAATGATACTCTTTAATTCCTCTGTTTTTGCAAATCCCGAATGTTCCGTATTGACATTGATTTGCCCTTTATATTTCTCATCATAAAACTTTTGAAGAATTTTCAGTAAGGTAGTTTTGCCACTACCACTCATTCCCACAATAGCCGTTACCTTTCCATGTGGAATGTCCAATGAAATATTTTTTAGTACCTGCGAATCTTCGTGTGAATAATAGCCGAATGTCAGGTTTTGAATTTCAATACCAATTTGAGATTTCTCCACTTCGTAAAAATGCTCCGTTTCACTTCGCTTGTTACTTTGGTCGAAATGACGGCTCTTGTTCTTCATTCCGACCGAGGAGGAACGAGGAGTGGAGGAATCACCGTCATCATTATTCTTTATTAAATATTCATTATTCATTAATTGTGGTTCATCTTCCTCTGCATGTATTTCGTTCAAGCGTTCCAATGATATTTTAGCATCTTGAAACTCTTGGATAAAGCCGGTAAACTGCCTTACAGGGTTGTTTAAAGCGCCGAGAATGTATTGGATAGCCAACATGGCTCCAAGGGTTAGGTCTCCTTTGATAACCGCCGTTGCCACAATAGCCGTTACCAATAAGTTTTTGCCCTCATTGATAAACAAAGCTCCTGCATTTTGCATTTGGCTGAGTGATAAATTTTTAAAGCTTATGCCAAACAATCCTCTTTGCATCGTTTCCCATTTCCAACGGAAAGACGTTTCTGCATTATGCAGTTTTATTTCCTGCATGCCTTGCACCATTTCTAAGGTGGCAGAATTTTCTTTAGATGCCAGTGCAAACTGTCTATAATTCAGCTTACGCCTTGCTTTTAAGAAAATAGCTATCCATAAGAGATACAATGTGCTGCCAATGAGGAATATGATAAAAACAGGAATACTGTACATCATCATCACAAAAGAATATACCAAAAGATTCATCACAGAAAACAGGATATTGATACCATTTCCGGTGAGAAAACTCTCTATTCGGTGTTGGTCTCCGATGCGTTGCATAATGTCACCGGTTTGCTTGGAATCAAAATAAGAAATAGGCAAACGCATTAATTTTTTCCAAAAATCAGAAAGTAAAGATAAATTAGTTTTGGTGGAGATATATAATAATAATCCTTGTCGGGAAAACTCAATAATGGTGCTGCCCAACATGAGTACAAACTGGGCTATCAAGGCGATATACACAAAGCTTACATTCTGCATATTCACCCCTCTGTCCACTATACCTTGTGTGAGAAAAGGAATAAACAACTGCAATAAGCTGGCAGCTCCTAAACCTAAGATGACTTGAAAAAAATAGCCTTTATGTTGTAATAAATAACTGCCTAACTTGCCCCAGGTTACTTTTTTGTTTTTTTGTTCTTCTTCAAGTTCAAACTCATCTTTATAAAAATTAGTGCCGGGTTCTAAAAGTAATGCAATGCCTTCTTGAGTATCTTTACCATGCCAAAGCTGGGTGAAAGTGTCGTAGTCTAAGGTCATCACGCCATCGGTAGCCGGGTCGGCGATGATGAATGAATAATTAATATTGAATAATGAATAATTTTTTTTAGTGAGTCCGAAAAAT
>CAKUWM010000409.1 GCA_934699305.1 uncultured Saprospiraceae bacterium
CTTTAAAAGCCGGTTCGATGATTACTACATTATCATTTGTCAAATCATCTTTGTTACACGAAAATAATAAAAAGGGTAAAAATACTATAAAAAGTTTCCTAATAAATTCTATTCTTACTTTCATTTTATAAATATTACTCTTACAATAATATAACTCTCCATTAGGACATAATATTTGTGATGTCATTTTATTTTTATTTTTAGTAATCAATAGTTTTGTAAATTTTTAAAATAATCTTTATAATGAGTTGAATATCACTAAAATAGCCTGCTCTAAAAAGCGCGTATAATTGGTTGAATTTAAACGTTTTAAGTAAAAATTTACCGAACTGTTGTTATTATTGATATCAATTAAATTATACGGGTGAAGTTAATAACTTTTGGATGTATTAAAATAAAAATATCGGTTTTGTACTCGTTTACTTTTGTTACAGAATAAACTCACCCCACATCATCCCTCTCTCATTGCTAAACGAAATGGTATAATTGCCTGCCGGTAAATGGGTTAAATAAATATTGAATGATGGTAATCCGGCACTATTTACTGTGTTACTGTACACATTTTCACCACTTTCGTTCGTTATGGATATGTTGATGTTGTCTACATTATTTTGGAAAGTAACGAACATTATTTTATTCTCTATCTCGACGACAATGGGATCAGTACCGGAACGTAAGCCTCCTCTTTTCAGTTCTCCCTCTAAAGCAATTTTGGATCTTGTTTGATTATGACGGTTTTCTACTGAGTGGGCAGCTGTAAATAAGAATAGTGCTGAAAAAATAATTATAGCACGTGTTAGAGTAAGTTGTGTCGCTTTCATAACTTTATATTTTTGAGTGAATATTTATTGCAAAAAAAAGATAAAAAAGCAGACAAATCAACAGCTGTATAGGGGGGGATATAGGTGTTTTAACTTTATCGAAATCACAATAAGTTAATAATTAGTATTTTGAAATACTAATGTTATAGGGGGGAGTATAGAAAATTTGTCAGGTTATATTTTGGGCTATATGAAAAAAGAGCAGGATAAGCTATTTTTCAAGCTTATTCCTCAGATAAGTTGCCGTATCGATGGTACTATCGGAAATGCCGAGTGCCCGCCGCAAATTTCCTCGATAAGTTTGTATGGTATTAGGGCTTAATGGCAGGAGCGACGCTGTTTCTTTCACGCTTAATCCCACGTAAGTGAGCAGGCATACCAATAATTCGGGTTCTTTGATTTGCGGAATTAATTGGCGTATTTCCTCTATTATATTGTCATCGCATCGATTAAAAAACGACACAATCATTTGGTAATGGTCATCAAAGTTTCCTTTATATACTACTTTTTTAAATTCTTTAAGTATATGTGAGGATGAATTGTCTTTCTCTATTTTATCTAAATCAGTAACTTTTGAGATAATTCCAAATTGCCACAAGAGAGCGCTTCGTAATGCTTCGTTTTTTTTACGGCTATTTTGAGCAAGTAATTTTATGAGTTCATTGGTTCTCTCTAATAACTCCTTTTCCCGCTCTCTTCCTGCAGAAGTATCATCATTCACTTGTTTTCTAAGTTGCTCGTTTTCTTTTTGTTGTTGGTGTAAATTTTCTCTTTTTCGAATTAACTCTTCTTCCAACAAATTAAAATCTCTTATTTTGTCCGACAATTTTCTTTCAATTTCTTCTCCGTGCGTTTTTTGTAATATTTTTTGGTCGACAGACATTTTCCGCAAGGTATCAAGAGTTTCATACATTCTTAATAGTTTTTTCTTTTGGGATAAAGCGTGTGATAAAAAAACAATTCCAAAAATAGATACTACACATAGCAAAAAAATCAGCCAATTTTTATATATGGCTATTTGGCGGTTATGTTTGTTTTCAGCTTGCTCTAAATTATATTTTTGCTGTACTTCATAAACGGATTGCTGCATTCGATTTTCTGTTATAAACTCAATTTCATTACTATATAAATATAGATAATCGAAGGCATTATTATAATTTCCACGGGATTTTTCTTCTTCTGCCAAACTTTGTAATATGCTTGCTTTTAAATAAGGGTCTTGGATATGGGAGATACTGTTTTTTAGGTTATTTACATATAAAGTTACAGAGTCTATTTTCTCCATTTTTGTATATAAGTCTACAAAATTCAGGTAATACCGTGGTAGATTCAAGCTGTCATTTTCTAAAATATATGATAGTCGTAGGTATTTCTCGGCTTCATCATATTCTTTTCTTTCTTTGTACGCTACTCCTAAATTTTGGGATAACAAACTTTGAAGAGGCTGATCATTGATTTTCTGCGCTAACTCCAGTCCTTCATTAAATAAAACAATTGCACTATCTGGCTTTTCAAGCAATAAATACATTTGCCCTGCGGCGCTAATGCATTGAATTTTCTTTTCTGGGTAAATTTCATATAACGATGCTGTGGCCTGATAGATATTTAAAGCTTGCAAATGCAATCCCTCTATTCTCAACAAATCACCAATATTGTAAAGTATTAGTCCCTGTAAGTTAATATCGGTAGTTTTTACGGCATATTCTTCAGCCTTTTTATATTGTAACATTGCTTTGCCATATTCTTGCTGTTCCCGATACACACAACCGCTATAAAAATAAGCCAAAGCGGTTTCTTGTGTATTTTTGTCGAGTTTGCCAAAG
>CAKUWM010000410.1 GCA_934699305.1 uncultured Saprospiraceae bacterium
ATCATCTTCGATAAAGTTATGTTACCATTTCAAAGAACTTGTATCTTTGTACCCTGTGGTAACGCAGGACACACAACCCAAGATAACACTGCATACCACGTACAGAGCGGCTATACGCCGCTCCGTCGGGTATGCCAAATCGTAGTCATCGATTGTAAAGGAACATGACAGCGAGAAAAAATGTTAATAACCTTATAAAACCAAATGTTATGAAATCAAACATTATTTATTTTAATCTATCAAGAATTTTTGTAATTCTATTTACTTTGCTTGCTGTGAGTACTTTTGGGCAGAAACCACCGCATTTGGATTCGCTGATTTTTTTACCACCGAATGAACCCATTCCTTACGAAGCTCCTGATGGGGGGATAATTATCGATGATAGTAAGGGGCATTATTCTAACTATGGATTTGAATCCAACCCTGCACTGCCAGAACATCAAACCAAAGAAGACATCTGGCGCAATGCTCCTATCATAGTCGAGGGTAGAGCGCAGCGGGGCTTGATCAGAGAGCCATACGATGAGTATCCGGCATTGATTGTGTCCCCAAAGGAAATATATGAAGTATATCCTTATGCGCTTTCTTATGTGTACCGGGGCGATGTCAAAGGTGATACGATTTATATTTTATTGCCGAGATATAACTATAACAAAGTCCTTTCTCCTGATCAAAATGGACACGGATGTACTAGAGAAATATTTGGACCATATTATTACAGCATAGCATTTTTAAAACCAATTCAGTTTAATGGCTATACTTATTATACTCCATGTAATACAGAGTATGAAGGTTTTAGTTGGAATAATCATAGCTCTAAATTTGATGATAGTAAATGCATTAATATAGAATACAGCAAAGAAAATATTAAATCAATATTTTCAAAGAAAGGCATCAAATTTGAAGTAAATAGACAGATTGTCAATAAAAAAGCCATAAAAGTTGAGAAAAGAACTAAACCAAAAAAGTCAGATGCCATCCCTGTCACCGGTCAAAAGATTGAAGAGTATTTGAGGGACAGAGGGTGGCTTAGACCTGCGATAGTAGAACTTGGAATACGAGGAAGTAATAATTTTACCTATGTGTTGGATAGCATGGAGGTAATTGATGATGGGATAGGTGTTCACAGTCTTACTTTCCAAGTATATGGAGTAGCAGAGCATAACCGCTACTTTAGTAAAGCATTGCTGTTCTTGAGGTACAATACGGATGTTTTTGGCGATAGTATCTTAGCTCATTCCAAGCTATTTATTAATAAGGCTCCTGCCTTTTATGGGTCAAACTATTCCATGGCTAGTGTAGATGATTCAGAGGATGTATTTGGCGCATCATTAGTATTTACTGACTTTTTGAATAGCTTGGGACTATTGATGCCGGCAGGGCAAAAAGTGCTTCTTTTTACGGTAACTATGGATTTTGATCAGGTAGGGTGTAATCATAAGCCAAATCTACAACCAGCTGAATGGGACAGGGTCAATTTGATTACGACCTACATGACAGAAATAGGCAGCACAATATACAGTTATGATACTGTGACAATAGCCGAAATTCCCAATCCTGAACTTTGTCCATTTGTTCAAATTACTTCTTCATTCAAAGAGGTTAATGGAAAACGAGCAGGAGTAGGCGATACATTGGAAATAAAAGGTCATAATTTCGGAGAAAAGCCCGGATATGTGTCATTTAAAGATGCGAATGATTTGCCAAATAGATATACAACAGGTCTTGAATCCCAATATATTCTTCAATGGAAAGATACGATGATTCAAGTTCTTATCCCTTCATTAATCAAAGAAGGTTATACGGGGGATGCTAAAGGATGTGCGGGATCCGGGCTGGTCAAAGTCTTCACAGCGGCTGGAGATACTGCTGTCAGTGCGGATACACTCAAGATTGAGTTTGCACATACGAATTTTAAATATCACAATAAAATTTTTCCTGCTTATTTAGGCAAATTATATTGCATTAATGGTTTCATTTTCACGCTTGACAGTAGTTTGGTCGGGCGAACTGATATAATAGCTGCCATTGAATATTGTCTAAAACAATGGGCTAATTTTACAGGATTGAGATTGGAATTGGAAAAAGATAATTCAGGAAATATCATTTTCCTAAAAGAAGGGAGTGATCCTATCTTCAGAAACTATATAACAGCAAAAAATTTAGGTAACTCAACCATTAGTTAACATCCTCTCCATATACTACAGGAGACACTAATCCTTTTGATATATGGGTTAGGAACACAATTACGTCTATCACCATTAATAGCGGTTTGAATTACTGGACTAATCCTGAAGGAGATAAGCCCGATGGATACTATGATTTTATAGGGATACTTCTACATGAATTAGGGCATGTTTTAAATATTAATCATGATGTTCAATATGTACACAATCTCAAAAGTTTGATGTATTTTGGAGATAATACATCTTTTGTAGCTGCCTCCGATCGAATAAATCTTTCTCAATGGGGAACAGAAGCTAAAAATGGAGTACAATATGTTATTGATAATTCAAAAATACAATCACTTAATGATCTTTCATACATAAAACCATTGTTTTCAGGCAACATGCCTGAATTAAGCATAGCGCCAACAATAATCCCTTCACAAGATACTGTTTTGTGTGATGA
>CAKUWM010000411.1 GCA_934699305.1 uncultured Saprospiraceae bacterium
AACCAAAGCCGGATTACATGGGCAGGAGGAATTTAATGTTGAAATTAGAGATTACGGATTTATTACAGCCGAGAAATACTTCGATGAATTGTGGGAGAAATCGATACCCATAACCGAGGCACCCAATGGCACAAAGATTATTATTGACACCATTCGCAATAAAAGTCAAGCAGCATACATTACACCTTACGAGGCTTATGCTCTTATTCTTAAAACCTACCTCGAACTTCAAGATGTAAAAAAGATAAATGATTCTGTTATTCGTTTGTTAGATGAGAATGGGTTCGAGAAGTATAAATATCAATTAGACGCTGTAAGTCAGGCATTAAGCGTAATAGATACGTATAACGGCGTTATTATTGCCGATGTTGTGGGTTTGGGTAAATCAGTGATAGCATCGCTTATAGCCAATCAATTGGGCAGGCGCGGACTAATTATTTGTCCCCCGGGTTTGATAGGAAGTAAAAAAGCAAATACCGGCTGGTGGGAATATTGGAACAGATTTAAACTGTATAACTGGGATATAGAAAGCTCAGGAAACCTTGAAACACTTGCCGAGAGTATTCATAATAACAATTTGAACTACGAAGTTGTAATTGTTGATGAAGTACATAAGTTCAGAAATCAAGACACAGCAGCTTACGAAGCCTTAATGGATATTTGCAGAGGCAAAAAGGTTATTTTGCTTACCGCCACACCGTTTAACAACTCGCCTGCCGACATTTTCTCTCTGCTCAAATTATTTATCGTGCCCGGTGCATCGGGTATTACCATTGAACCGGATTTAGAAGGCAGATTCAACGCTTATAATTATAGATTCCGGAGGTTATCAAATATTCTTAAAAACTACAATTCCCCTAAAAAAGAAAATAGAGAGAGAGCCGAAAGAGATTATACGCAAATGTTTGGACTGCCTTTACCTATTGATATTGGAATAGTAAAAGACAATGCAGCGGAAATGGCAAGAAGCATTAAGAATGTAATTACTCCGGTCGTTATCCGTCGTAACAGGTTGGACTTGAAATTTGACTTTGAATATAAAAAGGAGATTGAAAATTTATCGGAAGTTGATGATCCGAAAGAACAGTTCTTTGAATTATCTCCGGCACAGTTAAACTTTTACGATAGAATAATTCAAAACTACTTCGTAGAAGATGGCCGTTTCAAAGGAGCTATATATAAACCGTTTGAATACGAGCATGCACCTAAAAAAAGTGATAAACTGAGCGAAGAAGACAATAGAACATTCCTGCAGCAACGCAACTTGCACGACTTTATGCGCAGATTACTGGTAAAGCGATTTGAAAGTTCTTTCGGAGCTTTTGAAAAGAGTATCCAACGTTTTTTGAAAACCAATAGAATGGTTTTGTCTTTCATCGAAAAATCAGGTAAGTATGTTCTAGACAGGAAAGTTATTGAAAATATTTACAATGACGATGAAAATGCAGATGATTTCACGCTCGAAGCAATAAAAGAAGCGCTGGAAGAGTTTGAACGAAATGCGGTAAACAAGACACAACCAAAACACACGAAAATCTACAATATCAATGATTTTCACTTCAAAGAACAATTCTTTGCAGACATTAAAAATGATATTAAGCTTTTTGAAGAGATTGAAACAGAAATAAAAGAATTAAACTTGATTGACGAAGATCCTAAAAGAAAAGCTGTCTTAAATTCTATAAAAGAAGCTTTGTCGAATGAGAATAAACCTAAAAGAAAAGTCATACTTTTTACGGAATATACTGATACTGTGAAGCATTTAAAGAAATATTTCGAGAAAGAATTATTGGGTAGAGTAGTTTTTTGTGATGGAGATTTACCTAAAAAATTAGCACTTGAGTTAGAGGCTAATTTTAATACAAAATCAAAAGTAATGGCTGACGATTATGATGTTCTGGTTACAAGCGATAAGCTATCGGAGGGCTTCAACTTAAATAGGGCAGGTTTAATTATCAATTATGATATCCCTTGGAATCCCACACGGGTAATTCAACGTGTAGGGCGAATCAATCGTATGAGCGAAAAGGTCTTCGACCATTTGTATATTTATAACTTTTTCCCAACAGAGCAAGGTTCTAATATTGTAAAAAGCCGAGAAATTGCCCAACAGAAAATGTTTTTAATTCATAATGCGCTGGGAGAAGACGCCAAAATTTTCGATATTGATGAAGAGCCAACGCCAAGTGGATTATTTCAAAAGATGAGCAAAAATCCGGAAGATGACGATGAACTCAGTACTTCAACAGTTATCAGAAACGAATACAATCATATATTAACAAAGCATCCCGAAATTATTGAAAGAATATCCCAACTTCCAAACAGGACTAAAACGGCTAAATCGTTTGATGAAAACAATGTAGCAGTTTTACGCAAAAAGGGGATGGCGTTATTTTCTGTTGTTCATCAATATGAAGAGGGAAAACCGGTTGAAAAAACATTTGACGATTTATTGAAATATGTTCAGTGTGGTTTTGAAGAAGAAAGGTTAGCTCTCACAACAGATTTTTGGAAGTCATATACCGAAATAAAAGAGTTTACACCGAAAGAAGGTACTTCAACTACCGATGCATCATTGGAAACACAAGCTAACATTGCTTTAAAATCATTACTAAAAAGCAAAAGGGA
>CAKUWM010000412.1 GCA_934699305.1 uncultured Saprospiraceae bacterium
TTCGGGGCGATATAAACCCAATTCAATGCCTTTTTCAATATTTTTTAAAATTTTATTGTGTACATAATTTTCGTTGCATGTTACAACTTCTTCCCAGATGTCGTGATAGTATTTCTTTAAGTCTAAAAAGTTGGAAACAAAATTGATTCTTGATTTGTCCAAATGACTTTTGATTACCAAAAAAATCATTTCTATCGGATCTTTCGCTGTTTTTTGCAATTCATCGGATTGTGATTGCTTCATTTGCTGGAAAGTCTGAATAGATTCTTTTAAAAGATCTTCTTTATTCGTAAAATATCGGTACAATGTCTTTTTCGAAATAGATAATTCTTTGCTTAGATCATCCATCGTTACAGCACGAAAACCATATTTTAAAAATACCTGAACAGCTTTTTCTTGAATAATTTCTTTTGTGTTGGTCAAGTTGAATTAATTTGTTTTATAAGAAGTGGTAAAAGTAATAAATAAATTCAATAGGAAACAAAATACACGAAAAACGTTTTCTATGTGTTATATTTTTTAAAATATTATAATATGCAAATAAAATTTTGTATATTTTAAATTGAGGTATTGAATATAATTTATTCTTAGCGCGTTAAGGAATAAATACTATATAATGAAAAGGAATATTATCGACGAATCATATTAGAAAATCGACAAAAATTTTTAAAACTATTGAATTCTAATAGCTGATAATGGACTAGTTTTGTATAAATTAACAAAAACCATTTGATTCATATCAATATCCCAGGATTTTCAGCATGGATTCTGAATCTTGATCATTTGCCCATACCCAATCTATCAGTTTTCCTTCAGGGTCTTTATCTATTAATACATGCTTGGGAGAGGGGAGGAGGCAATGTTTGATTCCTCCATAGCCACTGAGGGCATCTTGATAAGCGCCGCTATGAAAGAATCCCAGATATAATTTTTCATCTTTTTGAATGGCAGGGAGATAGACTTGATTGCTGTGTGCCTCAGAATTGTAATAGTCAGAATTATCACAACTCAATCCACCTATATTGACTCTTTTGTAATCACGATCCCAATGATTTATAGGAAGGAGTATAAAATGTTCGTTGATGCCCCATGCATCGGGAAGTGTATTCATCAGTGAATTGTCAACCATATACCAGCATTCATTATCATTTTGCTGTTTTTGACCGATTACGGAGAAAAAATGTGCTCCACTTTCACCGATGGTGTATTTTCCAAATTCAGTAAAAATATCCGGAGTCGGAATATTGTTTTCCAAACAGGCATCTTGAATTTGACGCACTATTTCTAATATCATATAGCCATAGTCATATTCAAAGCCCAGGCTGTTTTTAATGGGCAATCCACCGCCAATATTGATGGCTGTAAGCGTAGGACATATTTTCTTTAACTCACAGTACGTTTTGATACCTTTTCGGAGTTCATCCCAATAATAGACGTTATCTTTGATGCCTGTATCCACAAAGAAATGGAGCATCTTCAGGTTGACGTTAGATTTATTCTGAACTTTTTCTTTGTAAAAATCGAGTATTTCAGATTTTCGGATACCGAGTCTGGAAGTATAAAATTCAAAGTGGGGTTCTTCTTCAGTCGCTACTCTGACACCTATATTGAAATTTCTATCCCCTAAATAATCGTGAAATATATCGAGTTCTTCCCAATTGTCCATGACGGGAATGATATTGTTGAAATCAGATTGAATCATTCCACAGATCCTGCGTATGTAAGCATCGTTTTTGAATCCGTTGTTTACAATGATTTTGTCTTTATCAACTAATCCCTCAGCATGCAATTTCCATATCAGGTCGATATCAAATGCCGAAGATGTTTCTAAGTGGACATCATTTTTCAATACTTCTTCCAAAACATAACGAAAATGGCAACTTTTGGTACAGTATGTATAATTGTATTTGCCTTGATACTGGAGTTGAAAAATAGCAGTATCAAAATAATTTTTTGCTTTCTTTATCTGATCAGATATTTTGGGGAGATAGACCAATTTTAATGGAGTACCATACTTTTCAAGTAGATCATACAAACGAATACCATGGAAAAGCAGGGTATTTTCTTCCAGTCCGAAACCTTCTTGTGGAAAATAAAAGGTTTGACTAACTAAATCATGATAAGTATGGTTCATCTTTTAAACCAGAATATATTAAGATTTGATTGGATAAAGTTACTGTATTTAGATATAATTGAAAATCAAATAAATGAAATCAAATACACCTCAAATTATGAGTGCAGTCTATCAAAAGGATCAGATACTTATATGTGTATTACTTCTCCGTATGCAGCAGCTGCTGCTTCCATGATGGCTTCGCTCATTGTCGGATGTGGATGAATGGATTTAATCATCTCATGTCCTGTTGTTTCTAATTTACGCGCCACCACTATTTCAGCTATCATTTCTGTCACATTTTCGCCAATAAAGTGAGCACCTAACAATTCTCCATATTTTTCATCAAAAATTAATTTGATAAAACCGTCTTTTGCACCGGCCGCTGCAGCTTTACCGGAAGCTGAAAATGGGAATTTGCCGATTTTAAGGGTGTATCCTGCTGCTTTGGCTGCTTCCTCGGTATAGCCGACAGATGCTATTTCCGGTGAACAGTATGTGCATCC
>CAKUWM010000413.1 GCA_934699305.1 uncultured Saprospiraceae bacterium
ATAGTTCGTTTTTTTAATATTCATTAAAAACGAAAGTCAAACCATACGAAAAATAGAATTAATATCTAAAAGATAATAATCCGAGGTAACCGAATAGGTCACCTAAACTTTGATATTAAATGGAATCATTTAACATTCACTAAAATGTATTTACTTGTAAATCATGTAATTACACATAATATGATTTATAAAAACACATTAAAAGTGGTCCATATTGTTCCCGACTTTAAATTTTACTTACGAACTGAACAATCGTGTATAAAATATCACATTGAGTTATAAGCGAAGAATCAACGGACTAAGAGGCCGTAGGATAAATACATTTCTTCCCGTTATAGTGAGGCGAATATTTTTAAGGAAACACCAATCTGGATCCCGATATTTCAAGTGCTTTTGATCTTGGCTATCAAAAGCGATGGAGCAAACCAACATTCAAAACTTCAGTCTATAATCAATACGAAACTGATGCTTTTGAACGCATACAGGAAGATACCGGGAATGAAACTGCCAACGGAATTCCAATTATTAGTATGCTCCCAATAAATTTGAGTACCAATAAACGGATTGGTTTTGAGGCAGGTTTCTTATACAGATACAATCCTGTAAAATGGTTGCGACTTAATGGAAGTTTTAACTTCTTCCTATTCACTACCGAGGACGAATTTAATGGCGTGGATTATAGTGCCAAAAACACCATCAGTTTGCCAGAGGCAGCGCCAAGGTGTCGTTGTCTTACGAGATTGATTGGTAAACCAACGCTTTTTACTGTGCCCTTCCAATGATGCCCAATTCGAGAATAAAGGAACTTTGTCTGTTGACCTTGCCTTGAGCAAAGACATTTTTAATGGCAATGCTACTTTAGGATTAAATGTAAGTTACGTGTTCAACTCACGAAAAAGAAAGACACTAACTACGACCAATACCTTTATTAGTAAAAGTTAATTTCAACGACGTCCACGCTCTATTAATTTTCCTTTACCTATCGCTTTAATCAGAAAAAGATAACACGTGATCAAAACAACCAGGATAATGATAATACTGGAGACGAGTTTTAATCTCTATTAAGGGTTAATTCCCCAGCTTTACTTAACTTTTTAAAAGTATTTTCCAATTCATACCTCGTGGGCTCTTAGGCAGGTGCCAAACCGACTCCCCACGAGGTTTTTGATTTTGGAACCTTTCAAACCTTCACTAATATCGAAAATATGAATTGTAATATTTCAATAGTGGTGTTTTCAATTTCACAATGAAGGAATATTTACGGGTTGTGGCACTGACATCATTCCTAAGGTGGTAATGGTTAACTTTAATTCTTGGAAAGCTCTTGTTCCTACTGATACACCACCATAACTAACAAAGCCAGTTGGCTTTTCCTGCCCTTCTTCAAATAGATAATCCATCACAATTTTATTGGTATCTGGACGACCATAATTATATTCGGGGTTCCAAACACATAGGCATCAGCCTCATCAAATCGCATTACTCAGTTTTTTGGTATGTTATTTCATATAATAGCGCAATCGAGGATGGCTTGGCTCACCCATTAAAGGAAAGTCAATAATCCAATAGTTCTATTTCAAAATCGCTATGTTACTTTGCAATTTTTAAAAACCAATCTGCAATGATTGGCCTTTCCGTTTAGGTCTGGTACTACCGATTATAATTTTAAGTTTGTATTTCATTTCATTTTAGTATTAAAAATTAATCTTACTTTAATTCAGAAAAGAATAACCTGTTAAGCAGACATTAAAGATATAGTCCAGGAATATAAGTTTTTGGTGTCAAAAAAGGCATTTCCAATCTGGTCTGAACAGTTTGATTGAAATTGTAATTTTTAAAATGAGTAATTTCATAAAAGTCGTCACGTGTTGGTTCAGAATCTATAGTGTAAACAATTCCGAAAGGCGGAAAGGTGATTTCCCCAAGAAAATGATTCCCTTTTTCAGTTATTGCCATTCCATAACCATTTCTAACTTTTGTTATAGCTGTATGATAAATAAAGACTCTCAAACTTTCAGGAAGAGATTTTGAATCTTTGTTTAAAATAAAACTTGAAAGTCCTTCTTTATTCAGCAGTTGATCGCTCGTATCAATGGACATAAACATTGATAATGTCTGCTTTAAAATATTTAACGGCTGTATGGCATATTCAAAAATTATAGTTTTGGATGCCCAAATTCTATTGGTTAACGCCATCATTCCTATATAGGCAAACTTCTTATAACTTTCTCCATAATAACTACCAGTAAGGTTATTACAGGGTTTACATAAATAATACCCACCTGCACCCTGATTACTTCTAATTTGCTTACCATATAGTGGGCTATTTTTATCGTGAAGATGAACCGATTTTTGAAAAAACACAGGATTTGAATTGAAAGCACTTTGTGGTGGAACGTGTTCAAAAGTAAGTTGTTTGTGCTTACCACATATTCTGCAAATTCCTTCTCGTTTCAAATTATACTAATCCTTTATGTTTTTAATTTTTTCAGTTAAGCTGCTATCTTGAATTTTTTGATTAGCCTCTCGCTCTACTCGTAAGCCTAATCCTTTTGTCTGATTTATATGGTTTGAGGTAAATTGGTTTACGTGTGCATAAATGATTCC
>CAKUWM010000414.1 GCA_934699305.1 uncultured Saprospiraceae bacterium
TCATTACTCCTGGAGCAGATAAGGGAATAATATGGCTTGGAGACAAAAAACCGGCATTAACATAAGAAGCTCCTGAATCTAAGTTTGATTGATCTATAATCAAGACTTTATGACCCTCTTTGTAAAGGTAATAAGCAGAACATAATCCGATGATTCCACCACCAATAACAATGATTTCCTTTTTCATTCATTATAGTTTAAAATCCCAAATCGGTTTTTCTCCCAAAAGATGTTCCACAAAATAGTTCCATCTCTTTTTAAGAAAATACTGCTGCGCCTTGCCTTTAAAACCATGTTGCTGACTTGGCAGGATCAACATATCAAAATTCTTATCCGCATTTACCAAAGCCTCCGCTAATTTGAACGTTGCAGAAGGGTTTACGTTTTCATCAATACCCCCATGAACCAATAAAAGTTTTCCTTTTAAATTCTTAGCATTGGTAACATTTGATACCTTCTCATAGGTATCGTCCACCGGCCATCCTTGATACATCTCTGGCCACCATGCTTTTTCCATTCTAAAGTCATGATCGCCAGCACTTGCCACCCCAACCTTATAAAAATCAGGAAAACCCAACATGGCCCTTCCTGTATCATAACCTCCTGCAGAATGTCCAAATACTCCAACTCTTTCGGTATCAATCCAAGGGTATTTTTTACCTAAATACTTCATGGCCAAAATATGATCTTCCAAATTGTTTTCCATATTCTTATATGAATGGTCACGAAATTCCTTAGAGCGTCCCGAAGTCCCCAAACCATCCATCTGCATCACGATAAAGCCCAATTCAGATAATGCTTGGTTGCGAAATGCCACATCAAAGGATTTTGGGAACCGTTGTGTATGGGGCCCAGTGTAGGTAGCGTCAATTATGGGATAAAATTTTGAGGCATCAAAATTTGTAGGTCTCCATATGGCACCGTAAATAGTAGTTTTATGATCTTTGGCCAAAAGCTCAAAGACCTCAGGAGATTTCCAGTCGTTGGCCACTACTTGAGAAATATCGGCTTGCGTTAATGGCGTGATAATCTTACCCGTTTTTGACGCTCTCAAAACTGTTTTTGTTGGAATGTTTACGGTGGAATAATTGTCAACAAAATATTTTCCATCTTTTGAAAAAGACACGATATGATGGGTGTCTTCTGGTGTCAACAAGCTGATCTTTCCTTTTAAAGTAACTCTATATAACTGTTGATGGTACGGATTGTTTCCCATTTCCTTTCCGGATGCCAAAAAGTAAATATCACCTGTGACTTTATCCATATAACTGATGTCATTGACGTAAAAATCACCTTTTGTGAGTGCTGTTAGTTCATTAGTCTTCAAATCCAAACTATATAACTGTCGCCACCCACTCCGTTCTGAAAGAAAAATCAGTTTATCTTTTTCCTTAAAGCTTTGGTATGAAAAATTATCAATATTTGTTTTACTTGTTTCTTCAATTAATATCCGTTCTGTATTGGTGTTTAAATCAACCAACTTTACATACTCTTTTTTATAGCCTCGTTCATTATAGTTTGCATAAAAAACACCAGAGGTATCCGACCATTCTATAGAAAACCGATTTAAATGGGTGAATTCCGGAAATGTCGTTTTTTGTTCCTTTTTATTATTTATGTTATAAAAAACAGGCTTTTCCTTTACCAGGGTTGTATCTCCCGGCGATCCTCTGTAATAGGATAGTAATTTTGGTTTGTACAAAGAATCCTGACTCCAATCGAGCAAATACATTTTTTCGGCATTCCTTAAATCAATGCGTTTGGTAAATAACCATTTCGAATCTGGAGACCAATTGACTGCAAATCGTTTTGGACGCTCGCCATTTTCTCCTTCTATTATATCAGCCCACCCATAATAGGTTCCGTACTCATAGCCCCTTTTACCATCAAAACTTAATTGATGGATATCATTGGTTTCAGTAGATTTAATATAAAGATTATAGTCTTTCGTATAAGCTATCCATTTGCCATTGGGAGACTGGCGTTCAAATAATTTTCTATCGATTTTTGAGGCCTCTTTAAGCTTAAGGCTGTAGTTTTCTAAATTCAGGATATAATCCTTGTCCAAAGCCGTAAAAGACAACTGTTTCTTATCTTCAAATTCAACATTTTGAAGTGAAAAATTCGTTGGATCAATATCTTGGTTAAAAGATTTTTGAAATGCTTCTGAAAGCTTTACATGATCAAATAACGGTTTGACTTTATGATCTTCGAAATCAACCGTCTTATAAGCTTTTCCTTCTTTGGAATAATCGATAAACCATAACCCAGAACCATTCTTAAACCAACTGACCGATGTCCGAACATTGAAAATCGTTTTATTGTTGAGATTCACATTTAAATAACTTACGGCACGTTCATAATCTTCATGGGTCAAACTTTGCGACTGCACTAATGCTGACATACCCAGCAGGAATATTAAATAATAAAAACACTTCATCTTATATATTTTTTTAAATAACTTGAAATCCAAACGCATATGGATCGTTCTCATCAATTGTAATGGTGTTGGATCCAAATATTTTTGCCCAGCCTTGTATGCTAGGAACAATGGCAGGTTTGCCATCCAACGTGGTTTCTTCCACTACACGCCCAATA
>CAKUWM010000415.1 GCA_934699305.1 uncultured Saprospiraceae bacterium
GTACAAGCACTATCCACAGATGCTGCATACTTACTGATATCTTTAGGAGTAAAGTGTCCGCTTATTTTAGATTTATCAATATCATGATAAAAGCTTAAACTACTGTTATCTTCAAAAAAATATGCAATTTCGTTACGCTTAGCATCCTCATAATCAAATTTAGTTCTCTCATCGCAGGCTGATGAGAGAAAAACCAGAAGTACAAAATAGTATGGCTTCATATTTTAGAACTAATGAAGTTTTTACTCAATGGGTCAGAGCTATAATCTTTTGGTAGAGTTTCCTTAGAGAGATAAGTTCGTGCATTTACTGAACTAGGGTCAAGCTTGTTACGGTTAAAAATTGGTCAAATGAACTTCTTTTTTTGGGTAAACTCACTTACTGAAATAAATGCATTGTTATTAATTGTATATGCCGATACCGGCAAATATACAATAAATAATTGTTGAAATTTTGCATTTATTTGCCGGTAACGCCATAGCCTTTGTACGGGTCAATCCTGGAAAAAGGTGATTTTTATTCTACCGGAAATTTTGACATGGGATAAATCGATAAAATAGTATTAACTTCGAAATATTAAAACATATATCTAATTTTTGTTTTTTATCTGCCATTCATATCTATATGCTAAAGGGGTTACGCCATTAAACCGTTTAAACATTCGATTGAAAAAAGACTGACTTCCATAACCTGATTCGTAGGCAATAGTTTCTATACTTTTATCCGTATGAGCTAATAATTTGCAAGCATGAGCAAGCCGATACTCATTTAATGCTTCTTTAAAGGTTTTTTGTGTATGTTTCTGAAAAAAACGACAAAAGGAAGAATCCGTAAAATTCAGCAATTGTGCTACATCCCGGCTACGAATGTCATTCATGAAATGATCGGCAATAAAACTAAAAACCTTATCAATACGCTCAATACTCAAAGAGGGCATTTGCGTGTTTACAGTTGCTTCTATACTGGTGTAGTTTTCATTTGACATCAGGTGCAGAATTTCAAGAAAAACGAATAATTGTTCTATGGGCTGTACGCTGAAAAGTTTTTCAAAATGTGGATGAAAATAAAAGTGTTCTTCCTGTAAACGTAAAATTATACCTTGCCTGGATGCCATCAACATCTGATTGACCCTTTCAAACTCGGGAAATATGGCTGAAACAGTATCCAGCTTATCAGGCAAAACCTGGACGAGATATTCTTCATACACCTTATTTTCAAACCCAAAATCAAAACACCGATGAGGAATGTTAGAATGTAATAAAATAATTACCCCGTTTTCGTAAGGTTTTACCACATTGGAAATATACAGCCTCCCTTTTCCCCGGGGTATATAAACCAGTTCAATTTCCGGATGAAAATGCCATGAAAGTTTTAAACATGATTCCTCCGCACGATAATGCTTTAACACTAAAGAACTCCCCAACTTGGTTGAAATAACTTCAAGTGCTATTTTTTTAGCCGTCGTTTTCCCGCTATCCACTTTGATTTAAATTATCATAACAATTTAGTGCAAAAAATGGAAAATCTGGTTAAAGATACTGCTTTTTATAAAAGGTTATTTTGCATTTATGTTTTAACACCAAAGGAACAGATTATCATCTTTAGAAAAACTTTATCAAACAGGACCGGATTAATTTCTTTCGGGTATTAATCTGATAGTCTTTTGTTTGAGGGCAATGAGTCAAATTATTCAATCTTAACTATAGTAAGCAATGGAACGGAGACAATTTTTAAAAGCATTAGGTGTGGGTGTGGCCGGCATAAGTCACTTAGAGGCGTTTGCCACCGGCAAGAAAGCAAAATCCATGGGATTACAACTTTTTTCAGTTCGGGAATTTGTGGCAAAAGACTTAGAAGGCACCTTAGAAAAAGTAGCTGCACTTGGCTACAAAGATTTGGAAATATATGGGTTCCGTATGCTGATAATCTCGACCCATTCCTGAAAGAAAACGAGAACAGGATAGCATTGACAGAACAGGAAAAGGAAGATATTATCGCCTTCATCAAAACACTGAGCGACACTGCTTTTGTGAAGGATTAAACCGTTCGGTTAATGAATTACAGGGCTTGCGAGCCTCATAATTCATTATAAAAAATTCGAAACTTGTACAAAAAGGTATTTGCTGGTTTGCGATAATTACAATGCTACAACAATTAAGAATAATATAATTTTCAACAATTCTAAATAACTGAATACGTATAGGGAAGTATACAGAAACTGTTTAAATTTGGTTCATTTGACTTTTTAGCGTCTTTACACCCCCAAATAGTTATGAGCACATTAATCCCAAAGTATTTAAATAAAATCAATGTAAACGGGCAGGTCTATAACTACTGTTCGTTAAAAGATATGCCCGACGGGACTATTGATCGTCTCCCTTTTAGTATCAGGATACTCCTGGAAAATGTGTTACGAAATTATAACGGTTTCAGTATTACAGATGAGCACATAGAAACCCTTAGTAACTGGTCTCCCGAACCGGTCGATAAAGACATACCGTTTAAACCTGCCCGAATTTTGATGCAGGATTTTACCGGTGTGCCGGCTGTAGTCGACATGGCATCTATTAGGGCTGAATATTTACGTCACGGAA
>CAKUWM010000416.1 GCA_934699305.1 uncultured Saprospiraceae bacterium
ACCCTCATCATACATACGCAATGCCTCACCATAAAAGGGTCGAGCTACTCTATTGACAATAAATCCAGGTGTATTGTGAGCCGTTACAGGTACTTTGGACCATCGTTCCATCAATCGTAGAAGCATACTGACAGTGTCCGGTTGTGTCTGCAAAGCCGGAATAACTTCCACCAACTTCATGACCGGTGCAGGATTAAAAAAATGTAAACCCGCAAACCTTTCAGGATGCCGCACTGTGGAAGCCAATGCCGTTATGCTCAATGATGAAGTATTGGACACCACAACGGCTTTAGAATCAATCATCTCTGACAACTCGGTAAAGATGTTTTTCTTCACTTGAAAGTCCTCTACGATAGCTTCTATAATCAAGTCAGCATCGATAATGTCTTTCATTTCATCCGTCCACAAACATAAGGATAACATTTCATCGGCTTTATCACGTGTCAGCTTACCCTTAGCCACCAACTTATCCATAACTTCATTGAGGGATTGCCTGCTTTTAGATAATGATGGCTTGTAGGCGTCATAAAATAGCACCATACAGCCATGTGACGCCGCAACTTGACCTATTCCGGTGCCCATTGCCCCGGCTCCGATGATACCGACTTTTTTTATTTCCATATTTAAAAAAGATACATACTGAAGACACTTATGAAGGTCAATGGTTTAAAGTCCTTTAAATACAGGTTTTCTCTTTTCCAAAAATGCTTTAACCCCTTCATTATAATCCTCCGATGAACCAGCCATAGTTTGCAGTTGCTCTTCTACATCTAACTGTTGATCCAAAGCATTGGTCAACGCTGAGTTAAGCGCTTCCTTGGTAAGTGCAAGTCCGTATGTAGGCATACTTGCCATACGTTCGCTTAACATTTTTACTTCATTATCAAAAGCTTCATCGTCATAAATTTTGTACAGCATGCCCATCTGCAAGGCATCTTCCGCACCTACTTTATCACCTGTCATCATAAGAGCCGATGCACGGTTCATACCGATCAATCGTGGCAAAAAGAAAGTTCCACCACTATCAGGTATAAGACCTATCTTTGAAAATGCTTGCACAAAGGAAGCGGAACGTGCCGCCACGACGATATCTCCACTTAATGCGATATTGGCGCCTGCGCCGGCAGCAACGCCATTGACAGCACAGATTACGGGCTTTTCAAGCGTTCTGATTCGCCGGATGATGGGATTATAATGTTCTTTGACAATATCTTGTAATGCCGGCCCATTGGGATCCACCACTTCATTCAAATCCTGACCGGCACAAAATGCCCTACCCGACCCGATAAGAGTGACACACCGAACTTCAGAAGACTTGCATCTATCGAGTGCATCCTGTATTTCCAACGCCATATCACGATGAATAGAATTAAATACTTCCGGTCGATTAAGGCGGATAAAAGCTTCTTGCCCGTGCAATTCAAAAATAATATACCTGTAATTCATGGGAATTGTTATTTACTACAAACCTACAGCTTTTTTGATAAATGTCTATTGACTCTATATCATTTTGAAGGAAAAATAAAACCGGAATTCAGCGGTAAGAGATTTGAAAAACCGCATAGTGCTGAATACAGATTAAACTTAGATTGCCTTGTTTGTGTTTATTCTCATGAAAAACAAAAGAAAGGTATCAATAGTAATCAAAGCTTTATGAAATACTCGCTAATATTCAACAATATTCGCAAAAATATCGATCTCACAGCAGCAGAAGAATCATTGTTTGAATCTTTATTAGAAGAAAAATCAATCTCCAAAAAGAAAAGTTTAATCAAGGAAGGTGAGCCTAATGAGTACTTATATTTTGTTTTAAAAGGTTGTTTTCGTGCCTATTCAGTCGATAAAAATGGATTTCAGCATATTTTGCAATTTGCACCTGCTGACTGGTGGATTACCGATATGTACAGCTTTATCACTGAGAAACCGGCATCTTTGAATATCGATGCTATCGAAGATACTTCATGCTTTGCCATCTCAAAAGCTAATCTGGAAAAGGCTTATTCAGAAATCCCTAAACTTGAAAGACATTTTAGAATCTTATTGGAAAAAAATGTAGTCGCCAATAGAAAGCGTATTATCGACCGGCTTAGTCTTACTGCCTTAGAGCGATTTGATGCGTTTTGTAAGACGTATCCTGATTTGGTAAACAAGATTCCACAAAAACAAGTTGCCTCGTATATCGGCATTACTCCTGAATTTCTAAGCAAAGTCAAGTACGAATATTTTAGATCAATGTAGTAAACTAATTGACTATATGCCAATTAGTTGTCCATCAATCTTTGTTAGATTATCCCGAATTCAGCAGTTTAGGTTTTGAAAAACCGTAAAATGCTGATCATGAGGGCAATCCCGATGTACGAATCGTTTCAATGGTTTCTGTAAACCATTGATTACGAGTCGTAAATCGATTCCGTATTTGTCTATTGCAGAATTTGGGATTATTATAAAAATGGAGTCAACTTCACATCAAATGCTTATTTCCTCTAATTGGATTCATACAACCATGCGTCGGCATTAATCTTCTGCATATCAGCCATTGTTGCATCAATGCTCACCTGATTGCACTCACATGCTGCGCCAACCC
>CAKUWM010000417.1 GCA_934699305.1 uncultured Saprospiraceae bacterium
GCGCAGAACTTTGCCAAGATCAGGTCGGTCATCGATACTACGATCAAAAACAACATGAACGTACTGGATGCCTTGGTACTTATAGCTAAATTACGGCCGAAATTAATAACTGATTAGTTACGGAAGTGTCTACCAGGTTTAATAGTTCTTGTTCGGCGCTAAGGCATACAGGGCAGCCGGCGTGGTAAAATGTTGCTGTTTTCATAGGAATTGAGTTTAGGTGAAGGCAATATCGCCAGCCACAAATATAGTTAGTTAAACGAACTAAAAAAAGTTAAATATGTTTTTTTTTGTTCGCTGTTCGCCTTTCGCTAATCGACTTTCGTCCTTCGTCCTTCGTATTTCGTACTTTATACTTTGTACTTTTTTTTTCACTGCCTACTGCAACTGCGCACTGTCAACTAACTTCGTACCTCGTACCTCGTACTTCGTATTTCGTACTTCGTACTTCGTACTACCCCGAAACTTACCCCCGTTCCCGTCTCACCGCACTAACCGTAACCAACAATTGCCCAACATGCCGCTGACTGTGCTCGGCTGCATGGAACAAAAGTCCGATTACGGTACTGGGAAGCTCTTTCCGGCCCACCGTTCGGAATTGGGGGAGCTCCGCCTCGGAGAGGGTCTTAAAGGATTCTAGGGCCTCTTTCACTTTGTCGTCAAAAGCCCGGACGAGTTGGGAAGAAGAGATGGCCTCATTTTGTTGGCCCTCGGCCCTTAAGGCCGTGAACTGGGCTTCCGATAGGGGTTTGCCCTTCGCATAGGTCAGCATTCGGTCCAGGACACCGATAAGGTGCTGTAGATGGAAACCCACGGATGCCCTGCCAAAGGGTTTTTCCCAAAGCAGGCTGTCCGGGAAATCCTGGGTATATTTTTTCACATCCTCGCTGGCCTGTACCAAGGCATGGGCGGCAGGTTGGAGTAGGGGCGGGATGCCGGGGATAGGGCCTCGGAGCCAGACTTCGGGTAAGGAGTTGTTCATGGTAGCTTTATTACGTCTCTAGTGTCTGTTTTATTCAGTTTTATTCGAAAGCTCATCAAATTTCGCTTTCATGGTTGGATTTCCGTGGGTTAATTTTTTAATAGTTAAATCGTCTGCCTTATTATTGGCCAATCGCAAGTTGTTTTCCGAGGATAACAAAGCTTCCTTGGTTTTATTCAAATGACTAATGGTCTTGTCTATTTCCTCTATGGCAGTAGTAAATTTTCGACTCGCTAAATCGTAATTGTATGCAAACCCTTTTCTAAATGCATCAATCTTTTCTTCAAAATTGGTAATATCAATATTTTGATTTCTCATTAAATTCAGTTCTGCCTTGTATTTCAGGGAATTCATTGCAGCATTGCGAAGAAGTGTTATAATTGGAATAAAGAATTGAGGGCGTACTACATACATTTTCTCAAACCTATGGGAAACATCGACAATTCCAGTATTGTAGAACTCATTTTCCGATTCCAAAAGCGAAACCAAAACCGCATATTCACAGTTTTTTTCTTTCCGGTCTTTGTCCAGTTTTGCAAAGAAATCCTCGTTTCTTTTTTTTGTAGCGGTTTCATCATTTTCATTTTTCATCTCAAACATGATCGAAATGATTTCATTCCCTGAACCATCGGTCTCTTTGTATATAAAATCGCCTTTATTGCCGCCACTGGAGTCGTTGTCTTTCTCAAAATAAGCATTTTGAAAAGCTGTTGCCCGTAACTTATTGAATTCGGTCTCACAATGTTGTTCCAACGTTTCGCCAACCATTTTAGTTGAAAGCTTCTGCTTAAAGTCTTTTAAACGGGCAATTTCGTCATCTTTCATTCTGATGGTTTCATCTTTGACGACAAGTTTATTGGTAAACTGTTCTTTAATGGACTTTTCGAGTAATTGGGTTTCGGTTGCCTTAATTCTCAAATCATTGGCGAGATTGTCCCTTTCTTTTTCTATTAATTTAACAGCTTCCGATACATCCAACCTTTTCTGAATTTCTGCGCGTTGAATTTGGGATTTCATTTCAGCGATTTCCATTTCCTTTTTTGCTAGTTTATCAGCAAGTTCAGTAGCGCTTAAGTTTTTTAATTCGGCCAATTCTTTGTCCTTTTTTGCCAATTCTTCTTGAAAGGAGTTTTTGATGTTGGCTTTAGCAAGTTCAACCGCGCTTACTTTGTCCTTTTCGGCAAGAGCAAGCCGAGTTGCTATTTCCTCTTCAAATTGGTGGTCCCGAACTTGTTTTAGGATATTGGCATATCCCGCTTCATCAACTTTAAAAGCTTTGTTACAATGGGGACAAATTATTTCGTTCATATGCTGTATTTTCTTTAACGTTCGAGTGTTTCTTCAATCGAGCTGTAACGGTTTGCAACTAAAAAAAATTGGCGATTTAGAAGCACAAAACTTCATTTAACTACTGAACTACCTATTTCTTGTAGTTGCTGTTTTAGGCTGTGTTTCGGTGTGTCGTTTTAGTCTGCAAATGTTTTTCTTGTTATTCCGTTTATTGCGTTCTGCATAGCTTCAATTCTGCAAATTATTCTCAATTTGTCCAACTTGTCTGCGAATGGATTATACTTTTTTGTCCGATTTTCA
>CAKUWM010000418.1 GCA_934699305.1 uncultured Saprospiraceae bacterium
GTAAAAAAGCAAAAAATACTTCAATTGGGTGATAACATCAATCCACAAAGCCTAAAACAAATTTTAGATACAAAAGTACGAACTGAGAAGCTTGTAGTTAAAGACGCTAAAATTAGAACTTTTATAGCTGATGATGCAAGTAGGGGAGAGCTTATGTCGCATGTCTATGATGTTACGTATGGAGTGGTCAATAACGATATTGACACGCTGGTTTTAATGGATGATTCTATTGTTCGAGGAACGACATTAAAGCAATCTGTTTTAAACATACTTTCCAGGTTATTCCCAAAGAAAATTATTATCGTATCTTCTGCTCCACAGATTAGATATCCCGATTGTTATGGAATAGATATGAGTGTTATGAAGTCTTTTGTCGCCTTCCGGGCTGTTATTGGCATGCTGGAAGATTCCGGACAAGAAGAATTGATTGAAGAGGTCTATCAGAAGAGTAAAGCTCAAGAAAACTTTCCAAAAGAAAAGGTGGTCAATTATGTAAAAGAACTGTATAATGCCTTTACAGCAGAACAAATAAGTCAAAGAATTGCCCAGATTGTAAAGCCTGCAAACATCACTTTTGATTTTGAAATACTTTTCCAATCAATTGAAGGATTGCATGCAGCTTGTTCCGGAAATATCGGAGACTGGTATTTTTCAGGAAATTATCCTACACCGGGCGGAAATAAAGTGGTCAATAAAGCATTTATCAACTTTATGGAAAAAAGCTCCGAAAGAGCCTATTAAACAGTATGAGGATTTTGGTGGTAGGTGGTGGGGCAGCTGGATTTATGGCTGGAATTACCGCAGCAGAGCAATCGCCTGATAATGAAGTTGTGATCGCCGAAAAAAGTTTACACACCTTATCAAAAGTTTTAATTTCCGGCGGTGGACGCTGTAATGTTACCAATCAACCTACTGATGTTAAAACCTTTGCTGCTAATTACCCTCGGGGTGAACGTTTTTTAAATAAAATACTCCATGGTTTCAGTCCACATGATACGTTCAAATGGTTTGAAAAGAGAGGCGTTCCCTTAAAAGTCGAAGAAGATGGACGTGTATTTCCCGTGAGTAATAAATCTATTACTATTGTAGAGTGTTTAATAAAAAACGCAACCGAATTAGGCATTCGCATTGAGAAAAAATATGGCATCAGTAACTGGGAAAAAGATGGAGATATTTTTAAAGTATATGATATTCATGGAAAATATGCATTGTTTGACCGAGTAGTGTTTGCGATTGGCGGTCAGCCTAAAAGTCACTCTTTTGATATATTTCGACAACATGGATTGAAGGTAAACGATCCTGTTCCATCATTATTTACATTTAATAGCCCCAATAATCCGTTATGTGTACTTCAAGGCATCTCTGTTCCAAATGCTCGCGTAAAAATAGTTGGAAGCAGACTGGAAAGAACAGGACCTTTTTTAGTCACACATTGGGGGTTTAGTGGTCCGGTTGTTTTGAAACTCTCAGCTTGGGGGGCACGGATATTGGCTGAATTGAATTATGAATTTACTATTTCAATTCAATGGGATGCTGATCTAAAGCAAGAAGATCTCAGAGAAAGATGGATGCAGTATCGCGAGCATAAAATAAAGTCACAAATAAGTAATTTTTCCGGTATAGATCTTCCGACAAGGCTGTGGAAGTATATGGTCGAAAATGCAGGTATTCAGTCAGATTTAAAGTGGGCAGATATATCCAATAAATTAATAGAAAAATTAATAATACAAGTTACCAATCAACAACATACCATTAAAGGTAAAACAACATTTAAAGATGAATTTGTAACTTGTGGAGGGATTGATGTGTCTGAAGTAAATCCTCTCAGTATAGAATGTAATAAAATTCCGGGAATGTATATAATTGGGGAGCTGTTGGATGTGGATGGAATAACGGGTGGCTTTAACTTTCAGAATGCTTGGACAACGGGTTATCTAGCAGGTAAACATGCCGGTAGGCTTACAGAAGAATACATCTGAGACAAGTTCGTAATAAGATTGTTTTGTTTTTTGCATAAAAGACGAAAGGCAATAGGGTAGGATCCCGGATCTCGAGGTGTGTATAAAATTATATTTAATACATATAATAATTTATATATATACATAATAGAATATTAAATATATATAAAATAAATGAATGATAATAAGCAGTATTATCATATAATTAGAGCCTAATACGAAAAACTTGTCATTGGGTGACGGAAATATTAGCATTTAAATTATTATAATTTATAAATTTATATATATATTTGCAGGACAATGGGCAATACATTTTCATAAATGCTTTGCCTTGCGTTGTCTTATCAAGATTTTATAATAAAAGAAAAAATAAATTTGTATGTCAACCGAAAAAGAAGCTAAACAAAAAGCCCTACAGTTAACATTAGATAAGCTCGAGAAGACCTACGGTAAAGGTACCATCATGAGGCTTGGTGATAAGCCTGAAGTGGATGTCGATGCCATTTCGACAGGATCATTGGGATTGGATATTGCATTGGGAACAGGTGGATTTCCTAAAGGTCGTGTAATTGAAATATATGGACCGGAATCTTC
>CAKUWM010000419.1 GCA_934699305.1 uncultured Saprospiraceae bacterium
ATCTAATAGTGGACCATAAATAAGCTGGCCTATTGAAATTCCAATAAAAAAACTGGATAGGCTTAGCCCGATATGTGCAATATCCGTATTCAGATCAGCAGCAATTTCATTGAAACCGGGAAGGTACATATCAATGGAAAATGGACCTATAGCAGACAAAAAACCCAATGACAAAATGATGAATACCTTTTTCTTTCTTTCACTCATTGTTAATACTTATAGATATTTTCCCTAAAACTATTGAATTAATTAGGCAGATACTTATTTACGACTCTTATTCAATAAAATGACTTCCAATAAACCAATATTTAAATAAATAGTTGATTTAGGAATGGATAACGACAATTAAATATATGAGATGCATATTTTATTTTGCCTATATCGGTATTTTAAAATATATTATTTCTATTTGATTAAGATTCATTAACTTTACGGTTGATTATTTGCTTTACAAAATACTTTACCTTGGCTATTTTACATAACTTTTCCATTGAAGATGAAACATTTTTTCAAGCCCTTCGATCCAAAGAATATAAGAGATTAGACTCTGAATCTCAACATGTTTATTTAGACTATACCGGTGGCAATCTTTACGCTGAGTCTTTGGTAGAAAAACATTTTAATTTCCTTTTAAATGGAGTATTTGGCAATCCTCATTCTATCAACCCAACTTCAGAAATATCAACTCACTTGATAGAAGAAGCAAGAGCGAAAGTCATAGAATACTTTAATGCCGAGGATTATTTTTGTGTTTTTACACCAAATGCCTCCGGTTCTCTGAAAATAGTAGGCGAAAGCTATCCATTCAATAAAGACAGTCATTTCGTCTTATTGGCTGACAACCACAACTCCGTCAATGGAATTCGCGAATATTGCCGTAACAAAGGCGGACAATTAGAATATGTACCGGTACAATATGAAGACTTACAAATCAATGACACTGCATTACAAGAATCATTAAAAAATTGTGCTCATGATTGCAACAATCTGTTTGCCTTCCCCGCACAAAGCAATGTTAGTGGCGTCAAACATTCACTTTCCTGGATACAATATGCTCATGACCTTGGCTACGATGTATTATTGGATGCAGCAGCTTACGTGCCGACCTCAAAACTTGACCTGAAGCAAATCCATCCGGAATTTGTCACTATTTCTTTTTACAAAATATTCGGTTACCCTACTGGTATTGGTTGCTTATTAATCAGAAAATCAGTTTTTCATAAGCTTCAAAAACCGTGGTTTGCCGGCGGGACAGTTACTATGGTTTCCGTGGCAGCCCCCAATAGCTTTCTTGTCAATAACCATGAAAGATTTGAAGATGGAACACTCAATTACTTAGACATTCCGGCAATAAAAAATGGACTTGAATATATTGAATCAATTGGAATAGACAGAATAAATAATCGAATTAAACATCTAACAATTGGTTTAATTGACCAACTTCAAAGATTGCAGCATAGTAACGGTGTGCCGGTCGTAAAAATATTCGGCCCAAAAGATACAAATGTCAGAGGCGGCAATATCGTCATGAATTTCTACAACGCTGATGGATCAATTGTACCATTTGAAACTATTGACATCATTGCCAAAGAAAAAAACATATCAATCCGCTCGGGTTGTTTCTGCAATCCAGGGATCGATGAAATCAACAATTGCATCACAAATGAAGAAATGACTCAATATTTTGTGAGTCGCGATGAAGGCGATTATCACGATATGGTCCATTATCTTGGTAAAATGCGCGGCGCTACAAGAGTTTCTATGGGAATAGCTACTACAACAAAAGATTTAGAAATATTTATTGACTTGCTAAAAAATCATTTTAATCTTTCCTAAGCCGTTTTTATCGTTTATTGCTGACTTTCCTGCAACTTGGATTAAATTCCTATGTTTCGATGTTAAGGTAAAAAACCATAATGTACTAAATTTCCACTCTTATAAATCTTGGCTACTCTGATTCACGACATTTATTTTCATAAGTTTAAATATGTAATTAAAACATAATGTAACTAATAATGCAATCAAACAGCCGATTACAACACATATCAACCTATCCATAGCCAATCGCCAATCATGTACCGGTCCGTTGTATAACATCAACACAACAAGAGCAGCCAAAGCACTTCTTATAGATCCTTGAAGCTCGAAATACAACCCTACTATTATAACAAGAACAACTCCGATGCAAAGCATTATTAAACTGGGTGGATGAATAAAAAACAACATGAACCCTATAGCGCAACCTACTAAATTAGCCTTCATCCGGTCAACAGCCAATGAAATCTGGTTATCAGGAGATATCGCAACGACAACAGATACCATAGACCACTGGAACGGAAGTTCCGGATATTGTTTATATAATATGTAACACAATACTACACCAATGATACATCTGAAGGCATACAATATATTGTCGGTATTAACAATAGTATTCAGCTTATTTAAATCTTCGGACATACATTACATTTTGATTTGATTCAAATATACACATTTGAAAAAGATGTGAGTTGATTTAATCATTGCT
>CAKUWM010000420.1 GCA_934699305.1 uncultured Saprospiraceae bacterium
GGATTGCGCTGCAAGAGCGACCGACTTCATACCGCTGGCACAGACCTTGTTGACCGTGGTGGTGATGACATTCTTATTCAATCCGGCCTTGATAGCCGCTTGTCGTGCTGGAGCCTGGCCTAAATTTGCCTGAACGACATTACCATAAAATACCTCCTGTATAGCATTGGGATCCAGATTGATTTTAGTGTAAGCGTCGCGTATGGATGCTGCTCCTAAGTCGGTGGCAGAAAAGCCCGAAAGTGAACCACCAAAGCTTCCAATCGGTGTGCGGGAGATAGAAACAATAAATACTTCTTTCATACAAATACAGGATTTAATTTATGTAAAATTAGGTGCAAAAGTAGTGTTTTATAAATTACTATTTTATTAACATCTTAATATTTATCCATGATATAAATTGGAATAATACAATTAAAATTCATATATGTGGCAAAAGTTTAAAAAATATATAATAAACATGTCATTCTTTAACCAAAACGTCTCAAAATACCTTTATTCATAGTGATTTAATAACGAAATAATTTTGATTATATAAGTAAACTTAGATATTTGTTTGTACTTTTGTGCCAAGTTTTACCTTTGATATGATTATAATCCGTAATATATACACTACATTAGCCATAATTTTATTTCTATTTTTCACTCAAACCTCATTTGGTCAAAGTGAAAATATGCCCATATACCAAAAAGTTAAAGTACATCTGAATGGTCAAGGCTTAAAGCCACTTGCCGCTTTGGGTGTTGAGGTAGAACATGGCTACAAGAGGAGTGAAGATGTATTGATCAACTTTTATACGGTTGATGAGGTCAATCAAATTAAAAAGGCAGGATTTACAGTAGATATTCTTCAACAAGACGCATTGGCATATTATTTAGAAGAGAGTAAAAAAGTCCAACCGGTAGATCTTGAGTTGGCTACACGTAATGCCAAATGTCAACCAGGTAATAAGGCATTTGATGTACCGGGCAATTTCAAATATGGCTCTATGGGATCATACCTGACCTTCGCTGAGATTGTCAATGAATTGGATTTAATGCGGTCAAAATACCCCAACCTCATTACAGCAAAGCAATCCAACCCGTCCATTATTACCAAAGGCGGTAATCAAATCTATTACGTCAAGATATCTGATTTCCCGGATGAAGATGAAGGTGAATACGAAAACCAAATGTTATTTACGGCCCTTCATCATTCACGTGAACCGATGAGTATGATGCAGATGATCTATTTTATGTGGTATATTTTGGAAAAATACGATACCGACCCTGAAATCAAATATCTGCTCAACAAATCAGAACTATTTTTTATACCGTGTGTCAATCCGGATGGCTATATTTACAACCAACAAATGGCACCTAATGGCGGGGGACTTTGGCGTAAAAACAGAAACAATGCAAATGGATCAGGAGGTATCGACCTAAACCGCAACTACGGCGTGGGCTTTGCATACGACAACAATGGTTCATCGCCTCTTAAGGCTTCAGATACCTATCGTGGCCCTTATGCTTTCTCGGAACAAGAGACCAAAGCTATACACCTCCTCAGATTAAGCCACCAGTTTAAGATAGCAATCAATTATCATTCCTTTGCGAATATGATGATATATCCATGGGGCTATTTGGAAAAAAATACAGTGGACAGCATGACCTACACGTATTTTGCCCAGGATCTGACACAGTATTCCGACTACCGTTATGGCTTGAATAATGAAACATTGGGTTACCCTATCAATGGTACAGCCGACGATTACCTCTACGATAATGGCGTTTATTCCTTTACCTTTGAATGTGGCGGTGCAGAATTGACGGACGAAGAAAGCTTTTGGCCATTGCAGAATAAAATCCAACCCATTTGCGCACAAATGGTATATCAGAATCTCCGGTCTATATGGCTTGCCAATGACGCACTACAATATCAGCTTGGCAGCGACAATATCATTCGACCAGGTAGCAATGTCGCCAAAATCATTGTAACAAGAACCGGACTTGAAAACACTCCTACAACATTAAGCATCAGACCCCTGACACCCAATCTTACCAACTTCAATAAGGATTTTAGTATTGACCTCGGTCATCTTCAAAAATCAACCTTAAATGTACCATTCTCCGTCAATATCAATGAAAATGGTATAGCTAAGATTGAAATCAACGCTTTATATGGTAGCTACCTAAAAAAGGATACACTTACTTTCAAAGTAATGAAGTATGAAAATAGATTTGAAAATGGAGGGGATGATTTATCTGTATTTGTCAAACAAAACTTCGGTGAAAACTGGGAGCTGGATCAGGAAGATTACTACGATACCTTCAGCTCCATTACGCTTACCAACAATGCAACCTACGACAAAGCAGAAAACAAAACCTTAGAACTAAAATATCCGGTCTATCTTCCGACAAAAGATTCATTGTCCTTTTTGACTTTTTTCGCGAAATGGAATATTGAAAAAAATATCGACCACGTAAAAGTATATGTATCTTCTGATGGAATATACTGGGAACCGTTGTGTGGCAACTT
>CAKUWM010000421.1 GCA_934699305.1 uncultured Saprospiraceae bacterium
GCATTTTATAACTATGACAATTTATTCATTTATAAGAAATATTAAAACCCAAAAAGATTATGCAGGATAACCACTATTATATTCTTAAACCCGCAGTAGGCACAGAAGAAACAGGCATGGCTTTTCCCGCTGTGGAAAGCTATGATGATTACGATTTCGATGGACCAAACTCTGTGTATAAACTTGATTCTGATTTCTTTCCTGATTTTGTTCCAGACATCAGATTTAAATTAGCAAAAGGAGCAAAGCTTTGTGACATTATGGGTCAAGCAACAATTAGTGCATGTGGGCTGTTAATTAGCCCTCGTTTAAAAGATATTTTCGATCAATTTAACATTGTTCCTCATAGATATTATCTTGCAAATATAGAAACTAAAGGTGTTCTTCATCAATACTACTGGATGCATATAGTTTGGAATGATGGGATTAATCATTTGGTTTTTAAGGATAGTAAGTTTCAAATAAATGAATTCGGAGATAATCTAGGAGATCTAGAAATATCTAGTTATAAAGATCTACTTGATAAACAAACCGAACTTGGATTTATGAAAATGATCTTCAACTATAATTCTGTTATGTTTAATATAGTTTTTGATGTGTTTACGCACCCATTAAATAAAACTATCTATTTATCTGAAAACATATACAATACTATTATGCATAAAAATCTTACGGGTATAGATACCTTCATAGCAGCATTGTCAGTGAGGCAAATTCAAATTTAAAAGGTTTAATCTAACTGTAGTATTATTTACTTTATTTCTTAAAGAGTTTGCCAAGCCTCTCATATAATCAGCAGTTTGAGTTGGTGTTAAATCTTTATTCTTTATCCCATTAACGGTTTGTTCAGCCCACCAATTCATATGGTCATTAATTTGTTTAGTTAGTTGGGGGTGTGGCCCATGATACCCAGTATTTGTCGCTTTTACATATTTTTCTACAGCAATTCCGTTTACACTGCCTGTATTGAATTCAAAACCTCCGTCAACCCCTTTTTTAACCCATTGATTTTCCTTCAGGCTTTGAACTGGAAATAAATGGTGTGCATCTTCAGAGTTTTTAATTCCAGAAATTGTGCCTCTTAATTGTCCTCTTTGTTTAATTGTATTTTGGATAGTCTGATTTCCATAACTTGACACATCTTCAATGAATCCGATTGATCCATCTGAATTCTTGACATATCTGGCATTGATAAATGTTTCCCCGGTATTTGACTTGATAGTCATTGAACCAAACGATTGGGGGCTTCCAGAGGCGACTATAAAATCATCCGATATTTCAAAAAACTCATCAGACCCCACTTTTATTAGCTGACCTACTTCCTGTCCATTTTTATTTAAGACTTTTGCACCATCTTGAACAGCTTCAAATGATACTTCTATTCCATCATCAAGCCACTTGCCAACTAAATCAAGTGAGTTTACACTCTTTCTTAAAGCATTTTGAACATTAGCGATGAACATTTTCTCCCACGCCCGCACGCTCTTCCCACTCTCAAACAAATACGCCCTAAATGCCTTATCCTCCAGGTCAGCTGCCAACTTTTTGGCACTTGATGGTGCAATATTAACGAATAATGCTTCTATTTCAAAGGTTTTTCCGGGATATTTTGCGAGAAAGGCAGTCCAGGCAGCCTCATCGATACCTAATGCCGATAATGAGCCGTCGCGCTTGTAATTAAAGTATTTCTCGACGGCGGCGGCATCGCCCATCCTGGTGCTGAGGTCAGGGTGGATACGGTCGATGTCAGCGAGGACGTCAGCGTAGCTGCTCTGCCGGTTTTTTATCAGATAGACATTGAATATCTCATTTAGATTCTGAAATAGGTCAGGCTTGAATATGCCATCAGGCGCATTGATTCGATTTAGTACTGTATTCAATTTCTGAAAATGGGTGTATAACCGATGGTCAATATCTATGATAGGACTGCCTTCATACTCAGCCACTTTATCTGCGTTCTGCTTTATCTTAGCTAAAAAGTCATCATCGAGGTTCTGCGTAACCTCGCTCAATACCCCATCACTTTTCCTAATTAGTATTTTAACCTCCTTCCCTATACTTTTTATCGCCCGATAGCTCCCTTTAAATGCCAGCCCGACTACCTTGCTACCTAAGATCCCTACCACATCGATTTTATCCGCCAATGTAACAACCTTGAGAAGAGGTGTAATATAGGGGCCGAGTACGCTTGCACCGGCTATAGGTATGACAACTGTAATAGCAACAGGTGATATGACCTCAGCTACATTATGAGCAAAAACACAGTTCTTTGACGGATCAAACTGCTGTACCAAACCATCCCATATCGCCCATACCAATCCTTTATGAAGTATCTTCTTTGTTATCGAGTCTTTTTTCTCATAATTCTTCAGATTGTTGTATCCTGCTGCTATCTTAGTTCTGCCCGTATCTGAAAAAACCTGTGGAAGTAGTTTGGCTACATCCGGTATGGCCGTTACTGTTCCTACGATGCCATCCCATAAACCACAAGCTATGGCAAATCGGGTTTCATCAT
>CAKUWM010000422.1 GCA_934699305.1 uncultured Saprospiraceae bacterium
AGCTTTTGCTGCTATTGCTGCTGCTTCTATGTTTATTGGTAACTGGCTTGGACTAAGACAGGAGAATATTAAAAGATTAATTGCCTATTCATCCATATCGCATCTTGGATATTTGATGGTTGGTTTTTTAGCTTTTTCACAAGATGGAATCAAATCCTCTATGTTTTATCTCTTGGTTTATTTTACAAGCATATTGGCAGTTTTTGGAATAATCACGTATTTCACCGGTAAGAAAGGAGAGTTATTAATGGTAGAAAACTATAAAGGCTTATTTTGGAAAAAGCCTTGGCTGGCTGCAGCTTTGACCGTTGTTATGTTATCACTTGCAGGGATACCACTAACAGCGGGATTCTTGGGTAAGTTTTATATTTTATCCGCAGGCATGGGCGCTGGCACGTTGTTTCTTTTGGTAATTTTAGCTATTTCAAGTACAATAGGGCTATTCTATTACCTACGGGTAGTTGCCGCCATGTTGTCAAGGGATGAAGCAACGATTGATGATCATATTGGTAATAATTCCCTTTTACTTAAAATTGTACTCTCGGCATTATTTATCATGATAATTTGGTTAGGAGTTTATCCTTCAGCTTTTTTAAATATGATAGGGTTATAATTTAGGTAGTAAATAATTGACATAGTGAAGATTATATATTGTTAAGTAATTAATAACAATATTTTAATTTTGAAATAGATATTTTCGATCTCAAGAATAGATTAAACCTGAATTTAGCAGGTAGGGTTTTGAAAAGCCTAAAGTGTTGATTATGAGGTGCGTCCCGATGTACGACTTATAATAGACGAAAGCGGATTTTTGGTTAAAGCACTATTAATCTTTATAAATTAATAATCTTTCTACGTATTTACCTAAAATATCAAATTCCAAATTTACGGAATCTGCAATTTTTAATTCATGTAAATTTGTAATTTGCCATGTATGAGGAATTATGGCTACCATAAAGTTGTTATCATCCGTACTTACAATAGTAAGACTAATCCCGTTCATACAGATACTTCCCTTTTCAACAATGTTTTTTTTGTATTGAGGTTTTATCTGTACGGTTATCTTGATAGAGCCATCAGTTTTATCAATGGCTTTAATGATGCCGACAGAATCCACATGTCCTTGCACAATATGTCCGTCCAATCTACTTTTGACTGACAGCGCCCGCTCTAGATTAACTTTTGTTCCAACTTGCCAATCAATATTGGTTGTTTCAAGTGTTGTGTCGATTGTGGTCACTGCATATTGATTGTCTTGCAACTCCGTTACGGTCAAACAAACACCATCATGACTAATACTATCACCTAATTTCAATTCATTGGTAAAGGAAGAAGTAAGCCAAAAATGTATTTTATTACCCTCATGTGTTTTTGATTGTACTGTACCAATTGTTTCAATTATTCCGGTGAACATATAATAAAGGATATTGATTTTATTTACAATATATATAAGATTTTTTTTAACGTATTAACTCAATAAACCCGGTCAAGTTTAATGGTTTTTCTACACCTGCTCCAGAACTATCCGTTTCATATACTTTACATGAATAATAATAAGTTCCATCCGGCACATTTTTCCCATTTTTATTTTCACCTTTCCAATTAATATCCGGATCAGATGTTTCGAATATTATATTTCCCCATCTATTATAGATTTTTAGTTCTACTTTATTGACAAATCGATAAGGATAAGGTCTGAATACATCATTATGGCCATCATTGTTGGGAGAAAATGCATTGGGTAAACGATAATCAGGACAATTTTCCATGCAAACTATGTTACTTGGCGGGCTTTCATTAAAAACTGAGTCAAAAGCAATAACATAGAAACAACCTTCCAAACCATATTTTTCACTGGCATATTCCAAATATAATTGTTGAGGATCATTTGTTTCAAATATTAATTCGGGTGTTGAAGATTGTTCACGCTTGACATATATTCTATAACCCTTGGTGTCACCGGAAACACCACATATATCATCCGGATTGTTCCATGAAAATTTATTTATTATTGCATTATTGGTTGTATTGTTTAAGCAATCATTTGTTATAGAAAGAGTTGGAATGCAAGGGGGAACGGTATCTATTGGGATACCACAAGCTTCTTGTGAAAAATTTATGATAGGAGAAGGAAGCCCTAATATACCATAACTACCTATAGTTTTAATTTTATAACAGTATTCTTGCCCATTTTCAAGGTTTTTATCTTCATATTTTCTTGTTTGGGTAGAAGCTATTGAATCAAATGTTCCTAAAGAATTTTGTTTGTAAATTACAAAGCTATTATTAGTCCATGGTACAGATTCATGCCAGGTCAATATAGTTTTCTTATCAGATCCTCCAACATTTAAATATACAGTAGATGCCGGAGAAGAACTGCCATATGGGATATCTCCATCACCTGCATAAAAGTCAACAAGATAGGAGTAAGATGAATTTTGTGTATTTAAACTGTCCTTTAGTATGCCATAAAATCAATAACCGCATTGAGAATATCTATCATTTA
>CAKUWM010000423.1 GCA_934699305.1 uncultured Saprospiraceae bacterium
GCTTTACTCTTCTTAATTCAAAGGGCAATGGGTGCGGGTTTGACGATATATGCGCCTGCAATCGTATTAAGCGTCGTAATGAATTGGGATCTACAATGGACGATTGTGGCATTGAGTATTCTTACCATTGCATACACAACTCTCGGAGGATACAAGGCAGTGGCTCAGACGCAACAATATCAAATGATTGTCATATTCGCCGGCCTTTTTATTACTTTTTTTATATTGTTGTATCAACTTCCGGACGGCATTGGGCTTTCTGAGACGATGACTCTTGCAGGGCAAAGCGATAAGATGCATTTGGTGGACTTTAATTTTGACCCGGAGAATAGGTACAATATTTGGTCGGGCATTTTTGGGGGATTCTTTTTATTTATGTCATATTTTGGTACTGACCAATCACAAGTAGGACGTTACCTTTCGGGTGCGAGCATCAGAGAAAGTAGGTTAGGACTATTATTTAATGGTATTCTAAAGATACCTATGCAGTTTTTTATACTGTTTTTGGGGGTATTGGTATATGTGTTTTTTATATTCAACAAAGCGCCTTTGCATTTTAATCCGGTCAATGAGAAAGTGGTCGAAACAGGGATATATAAAAAGGAATGGCATACATTGAATACGGAATATGATGCCTTGTTTAATCAGCGAAGGTCAGCCTATCTGAGCAGCCTTGAAAAAGAAGATAAATCAATTTTAGTCAATCGCTATGATGCTCAACTTAAGGAAATGAGAATCCATGCAGATAGCTTAATCAAGTTGACCGATCCATCGCTTGACACCAATGATAAAGATTATGTCTTTATAAGCTATATATTAAAATACCTGCCTGCCGGAATAATAGGCTTGCTGATAGCCGTAATATTCTCGAGTAGTATGTCGAGTAAGGCTTCGGAACTAAATGCCCTGGCTTCAACATCTATCGTGGACTTGTATCGTCGATCGGTCAGAAAAGGCAAGTCAGACCGGCATTATTTGTTGGCAACCAAGTGGATGACTGTATTATGGGGCATCTTGGCGATGTTTTTTGCTATGTTTAGCAGCTTGTTTGAAAATCTCATTCAAGCCGTTAATATCGTTGGCTCCTTGTTTTATGGAGCCGTATTGGGTGTATTTGCTGTAGCCTTTTTCTTTAAAAAGATTGGCGGGAATGCTGTATTTTGGGCAGCTGTAGTTTCTGAACTAATCATCTTATTGTTGTACTTGCTTGGTGAATTAAATATATTCACTATCGCTTATTTGTGGTATAACCTCATCGGATGCGTGCTGGTAATTATATTTGGACTATTATTTCAATCATTCCAAAAGAATAAGTCAGAAATCAGAACTTCCATTGACCTATGACGCTGAATAATTCAATATACCGAAAGGATATCCGTAATAGACCAATTGTGTTGGTCTAAACGGCTATCATCCCCATAGATCGGAAGCATTTTGATTTTAAAGAAATCACGATTTTTCGGAAATACTTCTAATTTCGGCCTATTATAAAAATCATTTTAGTAAAACCTGAATTTAAGGTCATTGCACAATAAAATGTGTTGCAAAAGAATCTTTTCCTTTAGATAGTCGAACAAAATAAGTACCCGGCAAAAAATTGGAAATGATTTTAAGCCTTTGATTCAAATAAGTAATCTCTCCATTGCCACTAAATACCTCATTGCCCGCAGAATTGTAAATATTGCATTGATATTCACCCCAAGCATCATTGATATTCAGTTGAATACCCTGACGAGTGGTAGTGGGATTGGGAGCAATGGTCACTTTTAGTTTCGATGTATTGAACTTGTTATTTATAATTTCTTTGGGATAAACCAAGATTCTGGCGCCATCGTATCCCACCGCATATACCTGATAATCGCCCGGACGATAAAGTACTGAAGTGGTATGATTGGTAACATCGCCCGTACCGGTAATGGAAACATGTAATAATTGTCCTAAACTGTCATAAGTTTCATAGGCGACTGCATTTTTCCATTCATTATGATCAATATATAGATAGGGAGCTTCATCATCCGTTATAAGCTTTACACCTTTTCCGGTCTCTCCTGAAAGCGGAAGGCGATTCAAAAACATATCTTTGCTATGTGCAGAAATATACTGAATGACCGGAGAAACAGGTTTATTGGGAAAATTAGATTTAATGTACAGAATCAGTTCATCTATTTGTTCTTGAGTAACAGTCAGTCTATCCACCCAATAATCTTCTATATCCTTGTCAATGGGTACCAGAAAGCCAGTATTGATGAAAAAGTCTGTAAGGTCTTCTTGGACAGCTTCACAAGTATATTTAACAAAGTTGAGTAAAAGTTCGCCATTGGTCATCTGCGGCGTGGTAAGTAAACGGGCTTTTTCGGCAACATATCCATACCAATGAGCATAGTCCACTCCGGGAAAAGGAGGTGGGTTTTCTTCATAAGTCAGGACAGGGGCATTGCGACATGCTCCGGCGAGTTGATAATATAATTCAAGCTGCCAAAATGGAATCAACACCCTGAA
>CAKUWM010000424.1 GCA_934699305.1 uncultured Saprospiraceae bacterium
TCTATTGCTTACCCAATCCTTTTTGCATTATCTTTCACTTTGGGGGGCTTGCAACAGCCCTTAAGCAAATTGATTGAATTTAAATGGGCAGTGTTTTTTCTGTTTATGCTTTATTCTTTAAAAACTGGTCAGTATAAAATATTTATATTGGTAGCTTGTTATGAAGTCATTCTAAGCTTTACAGGATATTTTTCTACATTTAAAGACTATTTTCTGGCGTTATTTATAGGGATGCTGATGGTGTTTGGTAACAAGTTCAAACCCAAACACGTTTTTCCAACGCTCTTAATTATCTCGTTGGGGACTTACTTTTTAATGATTTGGCAATATGTCAAGCCTGAGTATCGGAAATTTCTTTCGGATGGTGCTGAAGCCCAGATTTCGGTAAGAAGCTCTAGTGAATCATTGACTAAGCTATTTGATTTGGTAGCTGACTCGCCGCCCGATGCCATACAAAAAGGCTTCGAATACACTGTGAATAGATTAGAATATATTGACTTCCTCTCAGCTTCCATTTCGCAAGTTCCTGCTAATATTCCACATACGAACGGAGATCTGTGGGGCGGGGCATTCGGCCGTATTTTTAAACCCCGTATTTTGTTCCCAAACAAAGCAGTCATCGATGATTCTGAAAAGGCGTCTTTATACACCGGCCAAGAGTTTTACGGAGCAGACCGCGGAACCTCTGTTAGTTTAGGCTATTTTGCCGAAAGCTATGTGGATTTCGGAATGATCGGGATGCACTTCTCTCTCTTGTTTTATGGCTTTATCATTGGTAGCATTTATAAATATGTGATCCATAGTGCGCCCAACCATATCATTGGTACGGCGCTAGTTTTTCCGATGTTTTTTATTATTTTCAACTTCGAAACCGCATTGGATAAAATTGTAGGGGCGATATTTATGTATTTAATCATCTATTTTATCGTGAATAAATTTCTGTTGAAACCTTTTTTAAATTATATAAAGTAGAATAATTCTTTGTCAAAAGACCTAGCCTCGATGAATTATTAATTAGCCATAAATGAAAATCCTCCACGTTAACGCCTCGTACAAGCCAGCATATGTCTATGGAGGGCCAACCATTTCGGTGGCGAAATTGTGTGAGGAGGTGGGCTTCGATTCCGCTCAGCCTGACGAGGGATTTGCTCAGTCTGGCTTCGACTCCGCTCAGCCTGACAACGACTCCCTGCCTACCAGACAGGCAGGCGCTCAGCCTGACAGCGATTATAGACAGAAGATCGAAGTAAGTGTTTATACCACGCTGGCCAATGGGCGGGAAGAATTGCCTTATACAAATGGGGAATTGTTGAATGTAAACGGGGTAAATGTTCGTTACTTTAAACGGATCACTAAAGATCATAGTCATTTTTCGCCAAGCTTTTTGATACACTTTTGGAAAAACGTGAATGTTTTCGACATTATTCATATCCACGCTTGGTGGAATTTGGTTTCTGTGGGTGCTGCGTTTATTTGTGTGCTAAAAGGTAGGCCATATATCCTATCTCCTAGAGGTACGCTAAGTACTTATAGTTTTTACAATAGGAAAGCTATCGTCAAACGATTTTTCCATTCCCTTGTTGGCAAGCCCTTACTAAAAAGGGCAACTTTCCAGGTCAGCAGTGCCAAAGAAAAAAGGGACATCGAACAGATTTTTGACGCTTCGGCAAAAGCGTATATTATTCCTAATTTTGTGGAGCTAAAAAGGGCTTGGGAAAAGGATTTCGCGGTCAACTTAAACCATCAGAAAGCGGAAATCTTGTTTTTCTCCCGCATCGAAGAAAAAAAAGGACTGGAATTTTTACTCGAAGCCTGCGCTTTGCTAACTATTCCGTACCACTTGACAATTGCCGGATCTGGCGAGGAAGTCTACGTGCGTACATTAAAGATTTTGAGCGAAAAGCTTGGCATTGCCCAACATGTAACCTGGTTGGGCTTGGTAGCTTCGGAACATAAATTTGAGGTGTTGGCACAATACGATTTATTGGTTCTTCCGTCCTATGATGAAAACTTTGCCAATGTAGTGATTGAAAGCTTGGCTTGTGGCACACCGGTTTTATTAAGTCCGAAGGTGGGTTTAGCGGATTACGTCACCGAGAAGAAATTGGGTTGGGTGGTTGATCAAGATTCGAAACTTATTGCTAGTCACTTAGAGATGATTTTTGAAAAGACCAAGGCTGAATCAATCAGCCTGCGAAAGGCGGCGAGATTAACCATCAAAGAAGATTTTTCGGAAAAAGCATTGACAAAAGCTTACATTCATTTTTATCAATCAATTATGAAATGAGTTCACCCATAATATTTCATACTGGAAAAAATTGTTGTATTATAGGTTGTGGCAGAGTTCCCTATCTTTGGAAATCAATGATCATTTGTGCCAGATTAAAATGAGTAAAGAGTTCAGCTTCATTATCATTTCTTTTAACGAGGAAATCCATTTGCCTAGGCTTTTGGCTTCTATTGCGCCATTGAACGCAAGGGTGTGTG
>CAKUWM010000425.1 GCA_934699305.1 uncultured Saprospiraceae bacterium
AGTAGTTGGTTTTCAGCCATAGCATTGATACTTATGGCCATTGTAATTTGTTGGAGGTTGCAGAAAGAGGATTATTATCTCAAAATGTTTTATCTCAGCTAAGGAATTTTATTGAGCATATTTCATTAAAAATTTATATCAATGGACAAGATATTGATATTAACTATGAAAATATTAAAAAGGCCAATGCTTATGTAGAGTCGAGAGGAAAATTAAAATTCTTGAGTAGGTTTCATAAACTTTTACAAATTACGACATCTCATTATACTCTTGATGAAGAAAACTCAGAAAGGCTGATGTTAAAGTATTATGAGTATTTAATCAGGATAAAAGCTTTCTTAAAAACTTCATTTAACATTGAGGTACTAAATAATCTGGATTCATTTCCTATTCAAACTGATTCGAACCTGAAAGAGTATTATGAAAAAATTGCAGAGAAAATTAATCTACCTGCGTCACTAAGAATAAAGAGCGCATATGATGACAGGTATTATATTCAGAAAATAAAACCATTTTTTATTGGATTTGAAATCTACTATGAAGTAACATTCACAAGGGCAAATGATTATACAAGTAAGTTTGATAGAATCATTGCATTTACAAAACTTGAAATTTCTCACAATTATGCAGTTAAACTTTCAGTAAGTAATGATAGTATCAATATTTTGGACAAAAATATGCCAATTCAAATAATTGATAGTTGGGAAGTTTCAATTCGACCATGTGAACTGAATAATTTTGCTAATATATTTGGAAAACATCCAAAGCTTGGAGGCACTAAGGAATATTATGAGTTAATGAGGTACTTAACATCAACGAGTATTAATTTAGTAGAACTTATAGATTTTTCTGATAGAAATTTTAATTACATAATTAGGAAAATAACTGAAAATGCAAAAACTTCTCATTTTTTTGAAATATTAGGTAAGTGTCGTGAAATAACAAAAAATCAAAGACAAGGCTGTAATATTTTAAGATATTTACTCTATAGGTTAAATAACAAGATAATAAAAAAACAATATAAAGATGAACCCTGTGCAATATTATCGGAACTAAATCTTGACTATGGATGTATTCCATTTGATAAGATGCCGTTTAATTCTTCACTTAAAAATCATAATCCCAAACTATCAGATTTATTCGATTGTATTGATACAGCCAATAGAGAACATGAGCTATTTGCAAGGCTTATTAAAAATAATACGGAACAAAAAGGACAATTATATACTCCTCTAAGAGATATAACGAACTTTGAAAATATTGATAATCTTATTAGGATTTGGAATAATTCTCTTTATAGGAAACATCCGAATCGAAGACTTGAAAACTTCAAAGAACACATTTTTATAAAAGGTTATGAAGAAGATACTTTTCATATCGTTGAAAAATTAAAAACGCTTTCCTCAGTTGGCTTTAAGAATTATACAAATTCTGTAAACTCATGGTTACAATCATCCGCTTATAGAATAGATTGTGATGAAAAAGCTGAAGCACTAAAACTTATTTTTGAGAATTCAAAAGTAGCTTTTATATATGGTGCTGCTGGAACTGGAAAATCAACTATGATAAGCCATATCTCTAACTTTTTCAATGATGAAAACAAACTCTATTTAGCAAATACTAACCCAGCAGTTGATAATTTAAAAAGAAAAGTAAAAGCAGCTAACTGTACATTTAAAACAATAACCAAGTTTTTGTGGAGTAGGGATACTGATTTTGACTTATTAATCATCGAGGAATGCAGTACTGTCAGCAATTCCGATATGCTTGAAGTATTAAATAAAGCAACTTTTAAATTGTTGGTTTTAGTTGGAGATGTTTTTCAGATTGAATCGATACTTTTTGGGAATTGGTTTTATCTTGCAAAGTCATTTTTTCCTCAAACTTCAGTTTTTGAATTGACTAAGCCCTACCGCAGTAATAATAGTAACCTACTCAATTTATGGAACAAAGTAAGAAATATAGATGATGATATTCTTGAACACATTACAAGGAATCAATACTCAATTACTTTGGATGAATCAATTTTTGAGCATACCGAAGATGATGAAATAATTCTATGTTTAAACTACGATGGACTTTACGGAATCAATAATATCAATAGATTCTTACAAAGTAGTAATGAAAATGTACCTATTGAATGGGGTACTAACATTTATAAAGTTAATGACCCAATTATTTTCAATGAAACTGATAGATTTACTCCTTTAATTTATAATAATTTAAAAGGTAAAATTGTTAATATTGAAGTATTCGAAGACAAAATACAATTTGATACTGAAATCGATAAGGTAATTAATGAATTTGATGCATTAGGTTATGATTTTCAATTAATGGATAATGCCGACAATGGTAATTCAGTAATTCGTTTTTTTGTAAATAAATATAGAAGTACCGATGAAGATGATGACTCTTCTTTAGATGCTATTGTTCCTTTTCAAGTTGCATATGCGGTTTCTATACATAAAGCTCAAGGGTTAGAA
>CAKUWM010000426.1 GCA_934699305.1 uncultured Saprospiraceae bacterium
AGCAGAAATAGGTCTTCCTGAATTAATCATATTAGTGCTTGTTCTTCTTAGCTTTCTCACACTTTCGATTTTTTCTGCGGCGTATTCAATGTAAGTTTTCTCACCAACGTTTCCTTGAATATCTGGCTTCACTTCAAAGACGGCATAAACACCTTCGGCAGGTATATAATGAAATCCGTTTTGTGAAAAAATAAACGGCGTGAACCAATTATCATAGATTACGATATCCATTTGATGACTGGTATATCCATCAGAATCAATGACTATGGCTTTATCTACACTATACCTATTCGGTAGGTATTTTTGCAGCCACTCTATCCAAGCGTTTTCTAAGGCGTCTCCTTTCGAACCTGGATGTAAAATGAAGTCTCTGTTTGTATTCAGTTGGGTTGTCATTTGATTCTGAAGACCAGAAAACAATGACTTTAGGTCCATCTTATTCATATTTTAGAAGTTTTTTATTATCATATAAGTACAGGGCGTAGTCATTCACTTTTGACTTATTAACGCTCAAGATTAGTAGTACAGGGTTTTTGATGTTAACGGTTTTGTAATTGGCAATCTCTATCATTGAATTCAAATCAGTATTGCTGTAATGGGTTGAGCCGTCCGGATGAGTATGCCACTCACCAACATAATATTGACTAGGATTTAACTGATAGATTTTTTTAAGATGTTCAACCAAACCTGTGATACTTCTTTCAAAACTATGACGTTCACCTTTATACTTTTTGGGCAGGATTGTATTTCTAATATTTAATGTCTTAAAATTTTTTGTGTACTCTCCAATTAAAATTCCGCCAAATTCTTTGGGGTAGGATTTAGTTCCATAAACTCCAATTTCTTGAAGAAGGTGGTCAGGAAACACCACTTTTATGCTTTTATGTGGGTTAAAAAATATCAATATTGTTTTAATTTTAATTGGTAGCCATTTTCAATATCACTAGAAACTACAAAGTTATTCTTATTAGTTTGTTCTTGAAAAATCAAGTTTATCTGCTTAAGGGCATATTGTACAAGAGAACTGATGTCGTTATATGAGGCCTTAAATGTAGGACTCCAACAACCTGTTGGATTGTACAAATCTTCAACATCGTTGTCTAATATTTTGGAAAATTGATTTGTCACGAAGTTGTATATGTTGGGATAAAATGCACATACCAAGTCTTTAGAATGGTTTGTTACCGAAAGATTAACCATTTCATTTTTTAGAGACAAACCATTTAAAATGTACATTAAATCATTATCGGTTGAACAATCAAAAATAATGTCGTAGGAATTCAGAAAATCTTCCAGTTCTTTTTTTGCTTTTGGCTCTTCAAACAATGCCTTTGAAACAACTTCAAAATATATTTGATTAATATGATTTATGTGAACAAATGGCGAGACGTGATAAAGGTGATTGCTCAACTCTTCAACTTTATCTGTCAATCCTGGTAAAAACTCATATTCTGAACGGCATACGTTTTCCGGTTCTTTTTTATCATAATCGGTTAAATCAATTTTCGTGCATCCACATCTTACCAATGTTTTGGCTACAATGCTACCAATAGCTCCTAATCCTATTATTAAAATCTTTTTGTCTGTAATAGAGTCCGTGAACTTTCCTCTTCCAAAAAAATATTTATAGGACGCATTTCTAGTAAGCCCCCATTTTATTTTCTGTTCTACTAAGCAGCTATGCCACTTTTGATTTTCTTTGACTCCGGTAATTGGGAAGTTCCCGATTTCAATCATCGCTGTTTGCCAATGAATTTCGGTATTTGAAATTTTATACCCTACGTAAAGTGGAATATATTGGCCCATTCTCTTATTTTTGAGATATTCTTTCTCACAATTATGAAGAAACTTTAAAAACTGATCGCTTAATACTTCTGAAAAGTCTATCCAGTTTGTGATTAGAAATCTTTTATGCTTTGCTGGTGCTTCTTCTAAGAAGACGAAAATTCCGTGACTGTAATTTTCATTTTTTTTATAAGCATCATTCCATTTGCATAAAGCAACATCGTCTCCAAAAGCATTTACAAAACTTTGGGTTAAGTAATTGTTTATTTTTGTTTCTCTGTACTTTCCAGCAGACAGGAATGTTAAGTTTACAAAACCATATTCTCCTTTTGAAAATTTGTAATCAACTTCTGTAAATGAAAACGCATATGTTTCATCGTTAACAGTAGATTCTGGTACTATTAAATGTTCATAATGTTTGTCTTTGTCATTATTGAGATAATATTTTATAATCCAGTTTTTAAGAGATTCAAAATCTATCAGTAACTTTTTCTCAATAATAGGGTTACTTGATGTATGAATGCAAATTACTCCATCACCCATAACGTGATTGTACTTCAACAAATTTGTATTGAGGAACTTAATGGTTTCGGATTCGTGACTTTTAAAAGGGTATTGAGGGTAGATAACAACATTGAATTCCAGAGGGGATTCTAGAGCAACGAGATTTACGGATACAATGCCTTCAAT